>JAITDK010000156.1 GCA_031282605.1 Oscillospiraceae bacterium | reverse complement strand
GCTCTCAATCACGTCGGGGTATGTCGTGCCTTGCGCGAGAAACTCGATCGCGCCCAGTTTCGCGGCCTCGGCGGCGAATACCTCGACGAACGCCGCGCCGATTATCTTGCGTTTGCGTTCAGGCTCAATCACGCCCTTAAGCCGCGAGAAGAACAGGTCGGACGCGTCCGCCTGGATCAATCTCATATCGAAGTGTCCCTCAAACGCCTCGCGCACCTGCTCGGTCTCATCCTTGCGCATAAGCCCGTGATCGACGTATACGCATGTGAGCTGGCCGCCAATCGCCTTGGACAGGATCGCGGCGGTGACGGCACTGTCCACGCCGCCGGACAACCCCAGCAGCACGCGGCCAGAGCCTATCCTGGAGCGTAATTCAGATAATTTTTGCTGAATAAACGTTTCCATGGACCAGTCGCCGGATGCGCCGCATATATTGTACAAGAACCCGTTTATCAGTTCGCGGCCGCGCTCGGTATGAGTCACTTCGGGGTGGAACTGCACGCCGTACAGTTTGCGGGATGGATCGGCCATCGCCGCAACGGGACAGTTATCCGAGTACGCGAGAGTGGCGAATCCTTCAGGCGCGCGGGTAACCAGATCGGTATGGCTCATCCAGCACGACGCGGTCGGCGGCATAGGTTCCGTAAGATCGCATAAGTTTTGATAAAAGCGGATAGAGATGCGGCCATACTCGCGGGCGTCGCGGGATTCAATGGCGCCGCCCAGCTGGTGAGCAATCCACTGCATACCGTAGCAGATGCCCAGCACGGGCGCGCCCAGGTTCAGCAGCGCAGGATCGGCATACGGGGCGTCGGGGCGGCGTACTGAAGCGGGGCTGCCTGACAGGATAAGCCCGAGAGGCTTTGCTGCGCGAAGGGTTTCGATGGACGTATCATGCGGGAGCACCTCGCAGTAAACGCCAGCCTCACGGACGCGGCGCGCGATCAGCTGGCAATACTGCCCGCCAAAGTTGAGGATAATGATGCGCTGGTTATGCGGCACAGCATTGCCTCCCTTCCGAAATGAGTTTATTATACTGTATACGGCGAAACTTGTAAAGCGAGGAGCCGTTATGCCGCAGGCCAATGGCGCGGTTAAACGCCGCAAATACAGAGTGATTATGTTGGGGGATTATAACATGAAGCTATACTACGCCCGCCACGGCGAGACTGTTTGGAACGCGCAGAACAGGATATTGGGGGTGACTGACATATCCTTGAACGCGAACGGCGTGGCGCAGGCCGAGGCGCTGGCCGAGCAGTGCGCGCAGCTGGGCGACGTTGACGTTATCATATCTTCGCCGCTCAAGCGCGCGAGGGAGACGGCGAACATTGTATCCGCGCGGATCATGAAGCCCGTTATAATAGAAAACCGATTGACCGAATGGGATTACGGCAAGTATGAGGGTGTTGACCGGATGGGCACATACGATCCAGGCAAGCCCGCGTTTCAGGCGGCGAAGCTGGGTTTCTGCGAGCGTGTAGGCGAGACGGGCGAATCGCTGCTGCAGCTGGCGCATCGTGTATACGCGGCGCTAGACGATCTGCCGTTTTTATACGGGGGGCAGAACCCGTTGCTGATAACCCATGGCGGCGTCTGCAGGGTGTTGGAGACCTACTACAAGAGCATGACGACAGTGGAGTTTTCGCAGTATTTTTCGGCGAACTGCGAGATGAGGTGTTGGATTATTTAAGGTGCGGTGATGTACAGCACGCGGCGCATCCGCACCTTCGGGAGGTGCGCTGCGTGCCCTCGCTACGCTCTGCGCTGATAGAATTAAGCGTATGCGTTCTCACGCCTTACCGCCCCGCTCCGCCTTTCCTCGCGCTGCCGGGCGTCATACCCGTCTCACGCTTATAGAAGCGATAGAAGTAGTTGACGTTATCGATTCCCACGCGTTCCGCAACCTCCTCCATGGATAGATCGCCGTCCCGAAGCAGTTCCGTCGCCCGCGCCACACGCCGTTTGGTCAGGTATTCCGAGTAACTCACGCCCGCATGCTTGCGGAAAAGGCGGCTCAAGTATCCGGCGGAGATGTGCAGCTTCTCCGCCAGCGTCCTAAGGCTGAGATCATCCCTCAAATGAGCCTCCACATATCGCAGCGCGCGGCGGATATCCGGACGTTCCGCATAGGCCAGCGCGCCATCCTCAGCGCGTTTGAAACGCGCATACGCACTTTGAACAGCGGCGAGACACGCCGCAAAGGATGCGCTCTCCAGCTGAACGGGCGGCTGATCGTGTGGGATCGGCTCACCCGTTTCGCGCATACGCCGGATTAACCCTTCAAACAGCCGCCTCACGGCGGATGGCGCAATACGATCCGCACAAAGCGACGCCGCCACATCCTCCAACGCGCGCGGAAAATCCCCCCGCGCCCTAAAAGGCGTCAAAAGCCGCGATAGCGTCTCCTCCATCGCCTCCGGGGAAGGCTGCGCATAATCTGGCCATTGAACCGTTTCCTGAAGAAGAAGCGCGTTCTGGTTGTAGAATTGAGCCTCCCTGCGAACCGCGAGATCGGCCAGCGCGGCGGGTATATCGGCGGGACTTCTGTACAAACCGCCACGCAGGGCGACGAGGCGAACGACCCGCTCGTCGCCTATCGCCTTGAGGCTTCGCGCGAGTATCTCCACATAACTATCCTCCAAAGCGGGCGGATCGTCCCATCCGTGCAAGAGGATCACCTGCGAATCATAGAAGAACAGATGATCCTCAATTCCGGCGGCTTGAAACGATTCACCCAGAATCGCGGCAAGCTCGTGCCGCCACGCCGCCGTGGCCGCAGGCTGTTCGCTCGTGGGATGGGTTGAATCCGGACGACTGAGATCCGAACGGCTGGAATCCGAACGGCTGGAATCCAAACGGAACGAATCCGCGCCGACGAAATCCGGCACGGCGCCAGGCGGCGTTCCACCGTCGGCGGATATCGCGATCAGGCAAAACTGGACGTGCCGAAACCCCATCTTGTAAAGCGTGAACCGCTCCCGCATCCGCTCCGGATCCGCCCGCGCCATCTTCACCGTCTCATAGATGAGGCTCTCCCGCGCGCTGACAAGGCTTTCGTCGAAGGCGTTCTCCCTCGCCCGGCGCGTCCGCGCTTGACGGACAACCGCCCCCGCCTTCATCAGTTCGCGCGAGAGCGTGTCGCCATTGAGCGTATACTTGACCAAGTAGGCCTCCGCGCCCGCGTGAATGGCTCGCCGGGCATGGTCGAAATCCTCATGGCATGTGAAGAAAAGCGCCCGGACATCCGGATTCCGCTCCCGCAGCGCGGCGGCCAGCGCATAACCGTCCATACCTGGCATGGTGATATCGGATAGCAGAAGATCCGCTGGGCGGTCGCGCAACCGCCGAAGCGCGTCAAGTCCATCCGTCCCCCGCGCGAGTATTTCAAACCCCATGGCTTTCCAGTCCACAAGGTTTTCTAAAAAGTCCAGCATTTCCACATCGTCGTCGGCCAAAACAACGCCGATGGGTCGCTCGAGCGGCGTCATGCCGTCCTTCCCGTTAAGGCGATTCGAATTCTGGCGATGGTCCAACCATCCTGCGAAAACAGGGATACGCCGGACGTTTCACCATAGTGAAGCCTCAACCTATCGTTCACGTTGCTTATGCCCATGCCCGAAAACCGCTGCTTGCGGACGTCCCGCGTGTCCAGTTCAGGATTAGTTGTCTCAAGCGGGGCCCCGTTGTTGCGCACGTCGATGTGAAGCGCGTCCGGATATCGTTCCGCAGTCAGGCGGATCACGCCGCCTGATTGCCCCTAGCGGAATCCGTGGAGCACGCTGTTCTCCACAAGCGGCTGCAGGATCAGTTTGGGCAGCGGGAACTCCAAAATATCCTCCGGCACGTCGCTGATCCATTCGAACGTCAGGCCGCTGCGCATTCGCAGTATATCCGCGTAATAACCCACCGTCTCAATTTCCTCCCGAAGCGCCGCCCGCTCCGCCCCCCGCGCCAGCGTCATGCGAAGCAGAAGCGTCAGCTTCATCACAAGATCGGCGGCCTTCTCGCTGTTCCCATTGAGTATGGCGCATCGGGCGGCGTTAAGGGTGTTGAAAAGGAAATGGGGCTGTATCTGTGCCTGGAGCGCCTTGATTTCAAGATCACGCTTGTCTTTTTCCTTACGCGCGTTTTCCTCGGCGTTTTCATACGATGTCCTCCTTGTCCCAGCGGAGTTCATTCCGCTCTTTTCTCCATTATACCAACACGCCGGCCTTGAAGAAACTGCGAAATGATCACCTTTCGCTTACCTTTTATGACTAACCGGTTGAAGCCCTTTACCCTTGAGGCGTATTCAAATAAGCGGCGTTGTTCGGGAATGCCCACTACCTTTAAATCTACGTAAGGGGTCCCCCCCTCGCCGCGCTCATGTTATTCACTCACAATAATACAATCACCTAATACAA
The DNA here is from genome assembly GCA_031282605.1 of Oscillospiraceae bacterium. Classification (GTDB taxonomy): domain Bacteria; phylum Bacillota; class Clostridia; order Christensenellales; family Aristaeellaceae; genus BNUH01. Next base: position 5,242 of record JAITDK010000156.1, on the reverse strand, counting down.
TCACCACGCATATGGTATTGTGAGCATCCTTATGACGCATAATTAAACCCAACTATTACTCTACAATCGAAGGCACATATCGGCATCGGACAGTTTTTCCGCATTCACCAATAAACTACGCTCGAAATGAGGTTTAATATATGGCTGACTACAACGAATTGTACACAGAGAATATGTCGCAAGCCGCCGACGCAAGGCACTGCCTACACTACCGTCACGCGCCGTGCCCGCCGATACCCAACCCAGATCACGAGTGTTGTGACGACGATTACGACGACTACCGCGACCACCGACCTCTTCATCATCGGCTGCCGGAATGCGGCTGCAGCATCCATCACAGCCGCCAGATTCCTAAACCCAACTGCAAGCGCAAGCATCCCAAACCTGATCCCTGCGGGTGTGTGCCTTCTCCCTATATCAAGCCGTCGTATAAAAGATGCCCGCCGCAAAAGCCGTGTCACGACCATTGTCGTATTGATCCTCCGTGTCATGATCACTGTCGCATTGATCCTCCGTGTCACGACCACTGTCACCACGAACCGCCGCGCCACGATCACGACTGCTGTTGTCATGACCGCCATCATTATGGTCCGGACTGCCGCATACCCTCGTTCCCGGTCAGGCCCGACGGCGGCCACTATCCGCCGTACAATCCGTTCATACCCGGCTATGGCCAACCTTGTTGGGCGAAACGGCATAACGAGTCGCATGACCATGATCATGACCATGATCACCATCACCCCGATCACCGACCCGACCATTGCCATGATCCAAGACCCCGCCCTCCCATCCCGCCTCAGCCCCATCCGGATCCCCGCTGTCATCATGACAGGGAGTTGTTCGCGACAGGGTACCCCTATCAGGAACTGCAATATGGATCCTATATCCCCATTGAATTCCCGGCGCAGCCGTTCATCACGGGCAACGAGGTTGCGCAGCTGTCGTCTGACGGCTCGAGCTTCAGGATACTGGAGCGCGGACTGTATGTTATAAACTACCAGTTCCAGATCGGGCAGAATCCCCCTCCTCCCTACTACGCGCAGGAACCGTGCGTGCGGCTGACGCTCAACGGATCGGAGCAGCAGAAGCAATGCTCGCCATCGCCGACCCAGATCATCTATAACAACCCGCCCGCCGCGCTGCGGCTAAATCCAGGCGACACGCTGCGACTGGAAGGCGTCGCGAGCGCCAGCAGCCAGTTGATCACCAACTACGCGATAATGATCCGGCGCGTCGGGCCGTAATAATAATCCAGATAGGCAATCCACTCCACAGGGCGGAACCCGCCGCCCTTACATCTTGACAAACTCCGGTGAAAATGTTAGAATTTCAACAATCCATCTACGTATTAATAGGAGGGTTGTTCAATGAAGAAGGCGTTAGTTATCCTGCTGACGCTGGCTATGCTATGCGGTCTGACCGCGGCATCGGCCGGCGCGGAGCAAGCGAAGTTCAAGGTAGGCATCCTGGCTCCCGCCGTAACCCACGGCTGGGTCGCGGGTGTGGCGTATTATGCCGAGGCGCGCTGCAATGAACTGTCGGATCAGGTTGAATACACGATGTATACCAGCGAAAACGCGGAACAGATGACCGCGCAGCTGGACGACTTGGTCACGTGGGGGGCGCAGGCCATTATCGCGTTCCCGCAATGGGAAGGCATGGAGGTTCCCATCCAAGCCGCAATCGATCAAGGTATCACTGTCGTCAACTTTGACATAGCCATTGAAGCCGAGGGCGTATACCGCGTAACCGGCGATAATGAGGATATGGGCATACAGGGCGCGAAGTATATCGTGGACAAGGTTGGATCTGAAGCCACCGTCGTTGTGCTGGAAGTACCGACGAGCGGATCAGTATCTGAACTGCGCAAAAAGGGCTTCGTGGACACGATCGCCGAGATCGCGCCGAACCTGAACGTCCTGACCTACGCGACCAAGTTCACCCGCGAGGATGGGCTGAAGGATTTCGCGGACATACTGGTCAGCAACCAGAAGATCGACGCCGTGTATTCGATGGACGACGAGACCTCCATTGGCGTGCTGCAGGCTATCGCGGAATCGGGTCGCACGGATGTCAAGGTCGTCACTGGCGGCGGCGGATGCCAGGAATACTTCAAGATGATGCCGGATAATCAAGACATTTGGATCCAGAGCGCGCTGTACAGCCCGCGCATGGTCATGGACGCGGTGGACGTCGCCATAGCGGTGCTCAGCGGCGAAACCCCCGACGCGGTCAAGATAATCCCAACCACAATCGTAGATCGCGAGAACTGCGCAGACTACCTCGATCCCACCTCTCCTTATTAAACGGCGCGTCCCCCTCCGACGCCAGCTAACGTCGGAGGGGGACTTCTGTTTATTGACAGCCGACGACAGTGAGGTAGCCGCTTGGACTTAATAATGAGCGCGATAACCAAATCCTTTGACTCCAACAACGTTCTGCGAAAAGTAGACTTCCGTCTGTCGGGCGGGGAGATACACGCATTGCTGGGCGAGAATGGCGCGGGAAAATCCACGCTGATGAATATATTGGGCGGCGTTTTGACGCAGGATTCAGGCGATGTGCTGATAAACGGTAAGCCCGTCTCATTCGCTGGGCCGAAGGATAGTCTGGCGGCGGGCGTCGCGTTCATACATCAGGAACTAAACCTTATCAACGATCTGACCGTATATGAGAACCTGTTCCTTGGACGGGAGATTCGAACGCGATCCGGAACGCTTGACACGCCAAGGATGCGGGCGGAGAGCCGCCGCATGTTCGAGCGGATGAATATCGGATTCGACGAGAACACGATGGTACGCGGCTTGGACGCTTCATATAAACAGATTGTCGAGATAGCGCGGGCGATGATGGCCAACGCCTCCATAATTATCATGGACGAACCGACGACCTCATTGACCGAACCGGAGATAGAGCGTGTATTCGCGATGATGCGCACTCTTCGCGCGCAAGGCGTAGGGATCGTGTTTATATCGCATAAACTGCGTGAGGTTATACAGATTGCGGATCGGTATACGGTTTTGCGCGACGGGGAGACGGTCGCGCAGGGGCGGGTTGCGGATGTAACGACGGCTGACTTGGCGCGGTTCATGGTGGGGCGCGACGTACGAACCGGCATGCTCGCCCAGACGCGCAAAGCGTCAAAGAGCGTGCTGCGCGCGGAGAGATTGAGCGGCGTGAGCTTCAAGGACGTATCGTTTGACCTGCACGCCGGAGAGGTGCTCGGCGTAACCGGCTTGTTAGGCGACGGCCGCAGCGAGCTGTTTCTGTCGATATTCGGAGCGGGCGAACCATACTCGGGGAATTTATATCTGGAAGGCAAGCCGTTCCGCTTGAGAGGGTCGACGCGCGCACGGGATTACGGCATAGCGTATCTGCCCAGAAACCGCAAAGAGAACGGCATCATAAAGGACATGAACGCCATTGAGAATGGCTCGATCGTGGTATGGCCGCGCATCAGCCGGTTCGGATTCATCGACAAGCGGAAGCAGCAGGCGATGTTTGACAAGCAGGTAAAGAGTTTGCGAATCAAGATGTCGAAACCGACGGACATGATTACGAGCTTATCTGGAGGCAATCAGCAGAAAGTAGTGCTGGCCAAGTGGTTGAGCGGCAGCCCGAAGGCGTTGATATTGGATAATCCAACGCAGGGGGTAGACGTCGGCGCGAAGGAAGAGATATACGACATTATTATGGGTCTTGCGCGGCAAGGAGTGGCGATTGCGCTGTTGTCCAGCGAGGCGCAGGAGATCATCCGGGTGTGCAACCGCGCGCTGGTGATGTATCACGGGAGGATCGTGGGAGAGGTTGCGGGGGAGACGATGCAAGAGCAGACGATTATGCGACTGGCGACGGGGGACAATGTATTATGAATATGATGAGATGGTTCAGGCGCAGGTGGGGTTCGTCGCCGTTGTTCAGCACGGGAGCGGCGCTGGTCGTTATGATTGCGCTGCAGACGCTGGCGCTTGGTTTTGGATTCAGCAGCGCAGGCGAGTGGTTGAACCGGTGGGTTATGAACTGGCTGAATATACTGCGCAACAACGCGGGGATAGGGATAATCGCGCTAGGGATGACGTTCGTTATCATATCCGGAGGAATTGATTTAGCGGTAGGTTCGACGCTGGTTGCGGTTGGCGCGATGGTAATGGTATTGATTGATACCGGGCCGCGCGGGGCGTTGCTGAGTCTGGGGATCAGCGGCGTGTCGGCGTATATAATTGGTATTATTGCTGGGATAATAATGGGCGGTGTGCTGGGCGAGCTGACCGGGATATTGGTTACGCGCGGGAAGCTGCCGCCGTTCATAGCGACTCTAGGGACGATGAAGATATGCCGCAGTGTGACGCAGCACTTCATGCAAGGATACACGCCGTCGGTACCGAAGCCATTTTTACAGATAGCAAGTTTAAAGGTTGGCGGCCAGTTGATCATGCCGATAGTGTATTGGATGGTTTGCGCGGTGATATTCTATGTGGTATCGAAGCGCACGGCGTTCGGCAGGCATGTGATCGCGGTAGGGAGCAATGAACGGGCGGCGCGGTTATCCGGGGTGAACGTGCAGAGGGTAAAGCGGATGGTATATACGCTGATGGGCGTGATGGTGGCAGTATCGGCGATTCTGCAGGTATCCAGGATAGGGAGTATGGATTACGCGAACGCGGGCAGCGGGAATGAGATGGACGCGATATCGGCAGTAATAGTAGGCGGCACGAGCATGAGCGGCGGGCGCGGGTTCATACTAGGCACAGTGTTAGGCACTCTAATCATTGCCGTAATGAACAATTTGTTGAATCTAGTAGGAGTGCCTCCCTTTCTGCGGGAGGCGTTCAAGGGTGTAATAGTAATCGGCGCGGTTCTTCTGCAGAAACGCGAAGCCACGTCATAGACACTTTCCCTTACGGGAGGGTGATAAGTGTAAGGGAGAATCGTTAAACGGGGGGGACGGGTCGCGTTACGAGGTAGACTATCCAGGTACAACCGGCGATCCGAAGCCGGTAGATTGTGTATCACGATGGTCCAGGCGAAGTCTGGTCCGGATTCGAAAGGGCGGATAGCCCTTCGCAGGGTCTGGGACGCGGCGCATCCGCGCGATCGGGAAGGGGTCTCACGACCCCCTCCCGACCTCCCCCGGGGCTTGGAACGGGGGAATCGGTTACGTTCCGGAACAGACTCTCCAGGTACAACCGGCGATCCGAAGCCGGTAGAATGTGTATCACGATGGTCCAGGCGAAGCCTGGTC
>JAITDK010000130.1 GCA_031282605.1 Oscillospiraceae bacterium | reverse complement strand
ATATATAAATTTTCGCGCGCCTTGCCTTTCCCTTTATGGCCGATATACCAATTGCCGCGATCAGCGCGAAGCGGGATCGTATCGGCAGAATCCCGAAGGGATTCTTACCTGTATAGCTCGTCTAGTTCATGCGTTTCACTGGGTATTACATCATTTGGGAGATTTTCTGTTTTTTTAATCCATCGTGTGACGTTGGACTTGTTCATCCCCCAAATTCTACCCATTCCCCTGCCACTTACACATGAATAATACATTTTGATTGCGGCTTGACGTTCTTCTTCCGGATAAGCATTGAATTTGGGGTCAATAGTATACTTTTTGCCGCAATTCTTACACAGGCAGCGCTGGCTACCTACCGTAGTACGCCACTGCTTTATCTGATTCTCTACCGAACCACACATGAAAGAATCCCTGCGGGATTCTGCCGATCCTGGCCCGCTTCGCGCTGCCGGCGGCAATCGAGGGCACTGTTTCTACGCCTCTATCGTTATCTTTCTTATTCACACATCATACCACAAATTTACCATAAAATCCGGCATCTGGGCACTCCCATAAATCAGCCCTTTTTCCCCATTATCTCATCGACCAACGCCTCTACCCCGTGCTTCTTCCTGTGACCGGTGCAGTTGGCGTCCTTATCCTTATCGTCGCTGCAGTAACAGTCGCAGCGGCGCTTTGCGCGCGTCTTACGCTGCGGCGCCGCCTCCGACAGCGCGGTGGTTGCGGCGCGGTTCGCGGTCGCCTCCGTCGTTTGCACTGCGGTGAAGAACTTCCTGCGGAATAACAGAAAGTCCCGCTGCAGCGCGACTGGATCTACGCGCGGCGCGGGTTCTCCCGCCTGCGGATTAGGGATATCGTCTATCGTGGCTTCGGCTATGCACATGCGCGGATCCGCGTCCCACGGTGAGCATATCTCCGCCCATCCATCCTCGCGCACACGCAGCATCGCCCTTGCCCCATAACCAGGCCGCACATTCGAATGTTCGGGCTTAATAACATACATCCCCGGCTCGATATTGGCAAACCTCATGAACCCGTACAGGTCGCTCACGGCGCGCATAGCCTTATGTCCATTATATTGTACAAACAACCCATAGGCCAGCGCCGTCTGCACCCCACGCACATTCTCCACCCTTACGGTGACGCAGGCCGAGCGCAGCGGCGGACTGGTCAACACAAACTCTGTAGGGCCATACCCTTCCATCCTGAACGGTCCCGACTGCGGCACTAGCAGATGCCTCTCTCGCGGTTGCATGTGGTACCCATACGGCGACATGATCTCTTGGAACGTATACATACCCGGATGCACACATGGAAACCGTACAATCCCTTCTTCAGCCCGCGCGTACCGCACCAGATCCGCCGCCGAGTTTTGTCCGGGGCACTGATAATTCAGCGCGAACACCCCGCCCGATAACGGCTGCCCTAATCGATCCGTTACGCGTATCTGAATCCCCGTGGGCTGCATCATCACACGATAGCCGTCCGCATCCTCGTCGCCTATGCGCGCCCGTCCATCCGCGTCAACCTCTACTAACGCTTCGGGCGCCTGGTCATAACCGTATGTAGTAATAGTTTGCGCCAGGACATAACTGCCCCTGGGCACATTATGGAACCATATCCCCCCTTGAGGCGTGCACACGCCGCGCCGCGTCCGCCCATTATTCCTAAGCTCGAACGCCGCGTCCCGGACTGGTGTTAAAAACCATGCGTTGGTCGGATAAATAATAAACGAAGCGACGCTAACCTGCGGCAATAGATCCTCCGCGCGAGGACGATTCGATCCGGCAATCCCGTTTTCGAGCGCGTTCGATCCGCACGGCTTCGAATCAAAGCCGTGGAACGTGGGCGACTCGTCAAACGGGGCGTGAACCATCACGATTCCTCCGACCGCCTACAGCGGCCCCACTAATACTATCACTCCATACGATATGCAGCAAACCTGCTTGACAGTGAACAACAACGCGTCCTTTTGCACCTAAATAGTCAGAGCGTACATCAATAGGCTGTACGTTTTTGCTCAAACCTCATCGTGTCCAGGCCAGCCGAGCACTTATCCGTTTTTTACCGGGACATCTCCTCGCCTAGCCGGACGCGGCGTGCACGGTTTCATCGGCGCAGATCGTCTTATATAGCGTATGACGCGCGTTGGCGGCGTCGATAGGGTGGTGATCGGTATGGGCGGTCTGGTCGGGCTGGAACAGATCAGCGGGTTCAGCGAACTGATCTCGCTGTTCTTTGCCGCAATGATGGGCTGGGCGCACAGTCTGTCCAATTGGGTGTGGTCGATGATTAGCGGCTCGGGCAAGCGAGGCGGCTCATGGCTCACGTCCAATTGGATTCAACTGTTGGTTGTGCTTATAATAATCGGCGTCGCGCTGGATTGGCTTATGTGGATGCTTCGCTGGCAGCCGTACAAGCTGTGGTTCAAGTCGCTGCGTCAGCGCGCCAGGCGGGCGGATCCTCAGTATGCGGACAGCGCGGAACCGACTCAATATATTGACGCGGTCGATATCCCTCTGGATAACGATAACGCAAGCCTGGAGTATGAATCCGAGTATCCCGTTGAATTAACGGCTGATTATTCCCTAGAGGACGCTGCCGAACAGCCGTTCGGCGCCGTCTTGGAACAATCGTTCGACGTCATCCCCGAACAGCTGCTCGACCTTATCCCTGAACAATCTTTCGATATTATTCCCGAACAGCCGCTCGATCTTATCCCTGAACAACCTCTCGATATCATTCCCGAACAGCTTCAGCCCTTGGGCGCAATGCCGGCTTCCGACATAATGCCCGCGCTCGAAACCGCTGACGAACCCATATATGAACCTGTTTATGAGACTGTTTATGAATCAATACCTGATGCTATAGTACCGGAACCCGCGCCGCGGCGATCCTGGCGCAACAGCTTGATTGAATCCGTGCGCACCGTGACCGGTAAACCCGCGCGAAGACGTGGTCTGCTCCGCTTGACCGGCGACGACGACGAAGCCATACCCGGTCTGCCACCCATGATGTCCCATGACGAGGGTTATTACGACCCGACCTTGCCACCCGAACAATCGTTCCAGACTCAGCGACAAGACGCGCCGAACGCCGACAGTGCGGGTATAGAGTTATAATGAGCATATTTACAGATAGTTTATACACATCGCGAGTGCATATATTCGTGGGCAACTACGGCAGCGGCAAGACGGAACTGTCGCTTAACGCCGCTCTGCAGTTATCCGCTCCGGATCGCCCCGTCGCGCTAATCGACCTTGACATCGTCAACCCATACTTCCGCAGCGCCGAACAGGAGGAGAGGCTGACCACCGCCGGAGTGCGTGTGATCGCGCCCGTGTTCGCGCGAACCGCACTGGACATACCCGCCCTGCCACCCCAAATACTGTCCGTATTCGACGATCCCCGCGAGCGCGTCATAATCGACGTAGGCGGGGACGACACCGGCGCGGCGGCGTTGGGACAGTTCGCGCGTCGGCTGTGTGACGCGAAGGCGAGGCTGTGGTACGTGATCAACGCGTGCCGGCCACTGTCGTCCGACGTTTCATCTAATCGTGCCCTAATGGCGAGAATTGCGGCGCGTGCGCGGCTGCGCCCCGATGGCCTGATTCACAACACCAACCTGGGCGACGACTCCGACGCGCAAACGATAATCGGCGCGCACCCGATGCTGGAATCGCTATCACGTGAGACGGGCATCCCCATCGCCGCCGTGACCGGAGAGGCCGCGCTGAGGTCGCTGCTTCCAGCGCACATAGCGGAGCTGTTCTGGCCAATCGAGCGATTTATGCGGCCGGAATTCTTCGATTGACAGACGCTTCAAAAATAAGACTTTTCGATGAGAGTTTATTAGGGGTGTGGGTTGCGTTACGCTATTCTCGGCTGTCCGCTGCGGCGGGACGCTGTCCGGTTTGCGAACCGGATGCGCTTTTAGTTTGTGGCGCCCCGCCACTATGACGTGAGTTAACTGTTACCTTACAGCGTTTTTACTGGCGGGGCGCGGGAGTTGGAACGGGGGAACGTGGAAACGTAGGAACGAGGAACGTCCCTGCGGGGAGCCTGGGACTCTGTCCCAGACCCTGCGAAGGGCTATCCGCCCTTTCGAATCCGGACCAGGCTTCGCCTGGACCATCGTGATACACATTCTACCG
>JAITDK010000076.1 GCA_031282605.1 Oscillospiraceae bacterium | reverse complement strand
CACCAATCCGCGCTCTCTGAAAGTCTGAGATTTTACCCCAAACTCCCGGGATTGTATGGGCTTCAGCCCCATACCCCCGGAGGCGCCCACAGGGCTTTACTCTCGCCTCGAAGGTTTCGATTTATGATATGCGTGGATTCTATCACGGCGCGCGATTCTTGTCAAGCGGGAAATATCGGTTTCTTCAGTTCGGAAATAATAAATACGGTTGTAATTTCTGCACGACTATGTGGAATGACCTGCAGATTTTAGCCGTTTTTCCGCTGCAAGCGACAGCCGATATGCAGGCGCATGCCGTGCGAAAATCGCATAACCCGTTATTTCCGAACTGAAGATCGGTTTTTATTGCCTCGCTATGATTAGCACACGCCCGATTTGTCCAATTATGCGCTTAAAGAAGATTGCGCGGCGTTAGCGTCGGCTGTACGCTGCGGCGGGACGCTGTCCGGTTTGCGAACCGGAGACGCTTGAAGTTTGTGGCGCCCCGCCACTATGACGTGAGTTGACCATTACCCTATAGCGTTTTTACTGGCGGGGCGCAGGAGTTGGAACGCTGGAACGTTGGAACGAGGGACGTTGGGACGTTGGAACGAGGAACGTCCCTGCGGGGAGCCTGGGACTCTGTCCCAGACCCTGCGAAGGGCTATCCGCCCTTTCGAATCCAGACCAGGCTTCGCCTGGACCATCGTGATACACAATCTACCGGCTTCGGATTGCCGGTTGTACCTGGAGAGTCTGTTCCGTAGCGTAATCGGTTCCCCCGTTCCAAGCCCGGGGGAGGTCGGGAGGGGGACGTCAGTCCCCTTCCCGAAGGCGCGGATGCGCCGCGTCCCTGACCCTGCGAAGGGCTATCCGCCCTTTCGAATCCTGACCAGGCTTCGCCTGAACCATCGTGATACACATTCTACCGGCTCCGGATTGCCGGTTGTACCTGGAGAGTCCACTTCGTAGCGTAATCGGTTCCTTATATTACCCTAACCTTAAGCACATGTTCCAGTCCACCCAATTTCTCTACTTGCACGCTCGTGAACGCCCCGTCTATATCCAACGCAGTGTACGCCAATTCACCCCGCGAGGTGTTCGTCAGGTTCGCTATGTTGACTTGATCGGCGGAGAGTATGCCGGTGATCGCACCCAACATCCCGGGTGTATTACGGTGGGCAATCGTCACTCGATTGGCCTTCGACCGCGGAAGCTCTACATCCGGCAGGTTGACACTGTTGCGAATAATGCCGTATTCTAGGAAATCACGCAGCTGCTCCGCAGCCATCTTCGCGCAGTTTTCCTCCGATTCCGGCGTCGACGCTCCCAAATGCGGCAAGGCCAGTATCCCCGGCACACCCAGCATCTCGTCACACGGAAAATCCGTCGCATAGGCGCGCAGCCTGCCCGACCTCAACGCCTCAACAGTGTCGTCGCAGTCCGCCAGCTCGCCGCGCGCAAAATTGAGCAGCGTCGCCCCTGCCTTCATCTTCGCGTACATATCCGCATTGAACAGCCCGCGCGTATCCTTCGTCAACGGAATATGTATTGTTATATAATCACTCGACCGTATCAGCTCCTCGCGATCCGTCACCCGCTTGACCGACCTCGACAACGCCCACGCGTGCTCTACACTGACGTACGGATCAAACCCATATACCTCCATGCCCAGCGCAACCGCCGCGTTCGCTACCAGCGCGCCTATCGCGCCCAACCCTATCACACCTAGACTCTTCCCCCGCAATTCCGGCCCGGCGAATCTCGCCTTCTCCTTCTCGACCAGCTTTGAAACCGCGCCGCCCTGCCCCTTCAGCGTGCGCACCCACTCCGCGCCGCCCAGTATGTCGCGCCCCGTCATCAGCATCGCGGCGACTACCAGTTCGGCTACTGCGTTCGCGTTCGCGCCGGGGGTGTTGAACACGACTATCCCATCCGCCGAGCACGCCTCCACAGGGATGTTGTTAACCCCCGCGCCCGCGCGAGCAATGGCGGCCAGTCCTACCCCACGCTTGTAATCCTTGAGTTCCGCGCTGCGTACGATCAGCGCGTCGGGGGATTCCGCGTCGGCGGAAACAACGTAACCCGCGAGGATCTCGTTGATGATCGGGGAAATAGCGTTCATCGTCCTTATCGTGAACATGATTATGCATTCCTCCTTGCGTAAACCGGCTTAACTATACCGCCATTACGAATTGTCTTTCTCGAACCGCTTCATGAACTCGATCAGCGACTTCACGCCCTCGATCGGCATCGCGTTATATATGCTCGCGCGCATACCGCCCACCACGCGATGCCCCTTCAGGTTGACCAAACCCGCCTTCGCCGCCGACTTGCAGAACGCGTCGTCCTTGTCGGCCGAGCCTGTCGTGAACACGACATTCATCCTTGAACGGTCGGCCGGCTTGACTGGATTGCCGAACAGCCCGCTCTCGTCGATCGCCTCATACAGCAAGCGCGCCTTTTCGACATTAACGGACTCGATGCCCTTGACCCCTCCCTGTTCGTCAAGCCAGTCAAGGCACAGCCCCGCCATGTATATCGCGTAGCACGGCGGCGTATTCAGCATTGAGTCGTTGTCGGCCTGCAATTTCCAGCTCATCACCTTCGGGCAGGATTTGCTCGCGCTCCCGATCAGATCATCCCGCACGATCACGACGGTCAGTCCCGCGGGTCCGATATTCTTCTGCGCCCCGGCATAGATTACGCCGAACCGGCTAACATCGTACGGCTCGCTCAATATATTGCTTGACATGTCGGCTACCAGTGGTATCGGCTCAAGAACCGACTCTTTTGACGGGAGTTCAGCCCAGCGCGTGCCATAGACCGTGTTGTTTGTCGTAATGTGCAGATACCTGCATCCGGCCAGCGCACCCGCGTCGACCCCCGGTATGTATGTATATTTATCGGCGGAACTATCACCCGCGACCACCACCGCGCCGTATTTCTTCGCTTCCGAGAGCGCTCCGCGCGCGAAGTTGCCGCTGTCGACATACGCCGCCGAATCGCCCTCGCCCAGCAGATTCAGCGGTACGGCGGCGAACTGCTGAGTCGCGCCACCCTGCAGCAGCAGCGTCGTGTACCCGCCCGGCACGCCCATCAGCTGGTTGAACCGCGCCTTCACCCGATCGAATATCTCCAGGTACATCTTGGATCGATGGCTCATCTCCATTACGGACATGCCTGCGCCGCCGAATTCTACCAATTCCTTTGCGGCGCGTTCAAGCGCGGGCTGCGGCAGCGCGGCGGGACCAGGCGCGAAATTATACACGCGGGACATCATTCTACCTCCCCGAAATAGTGTTAATTCCCGATAAATTGGTATGCAAACTACATTATGCCATGAAGCGACGGTTCAGCGCAAGCGCGCGGCACATTTTTCCACAGACGCTAATTATTGGGAACAAAGCCCTGACCGTAAGCGTTATATTACACACGGTATTATGTCTGCACGCCATGGAGGGGATTTCATGCAAGCGAGAATCGATCACGACGAGCCGTTCGCTCCGGCTCCGGACGAGCGAACCCTTTATAATAACGAAACGTCTGACGAATTGACCGATGAACAGCCGGGCGGCGCTCTAGACGAGCTGTTCGACGACACGATCGACGAGCCGTTCGAGCGTATACAGACCGCGGTTGCGCAGGCGGCGACCCGCGTCGGTCAGGCTATGCGCGCGGCTTGGTCGCGGCTGGTGCCCAACATGGCTGAACCGGAAGACGACTTCGCCGACGCGCCGAACCATCTTTTACCTGACGGCTATGCCGACGGTTATACTGATAGCTGCGCTATTAATACGAAGGGCGCGCGAGCCGAGGATGATACTGACGACGAATATTGCGGCATTGATGTTGTAGACGATACTGATGATCACATAATAGCAATGGATCTCGTTCCGCCTGCGCCCGACAACCCCGCCGAAGGCATGGCAAGGATAAACGCCAGCCCGCGCGGCGATCAAGACCCCGCCGCCCCATTAACCGAGGCGCCTCAGCATCAGAGGGGATACACCGCTAGTCCCATTACGGCCGAAACCGCCCCCCAACCCCAACCCGACCGTCTGCTGACATCAAAAAAACGCCGTCGCACGACGGTTCACTCGCCTATCGCGGTAAAAC
>JAITDK010000072.1 GCA_031282605.1 Oscillospiraceae bacterium | reverse complement strand
AAATGATTCGTACCATACAAATGATGCGCGTCGAACACGCGGCCCGAACGCACATCCTTAATCTTGAAGTTCGCGCCTTGGGGTATAGCGTCCGAGCCGCCCTTGAACCAGTCGAGCTTCAAGGTCTTGTACTTCGCTCCAGAATTTGTCGATACCGTTGCGCTTGCGGCTACCGCGCTCGCGGGCACGTCGAACAGGATGCGGATCGTAGCCGCTCCCGCAACGCCGTCCTCGCTCATCTTGTTCGCTTTCTGGAACGCCTTCACCGCCGCCACGGTCTTGTCGCCGTATATCCCGTCGCAGTTATCCTTGTAGTAGCCGGCGATCTTCAGCGCCTGCTGCAGTTTGGTTACATCCGCGCCGCGCGCACCTTCCTTTGTTGGAGACGGCGCCGTCCCAATGTCGGCTATCTTGGCAGGCGTGCTTGCGTCGGCGGCTTTTATCGCAGCGGCGGTCGTCACCTTTACATAGTCCTTAGAAACGTACCCTATTATTACTCCGTACTTTACTCGCAGCCACCCGGACGTTCCTCCGTCCAATATCTCCATCTTTTGTCCGGCCTTGACCGACTTCTGCCCTTCGGACTCCTTTGACGGTTTCGTGCGGATTATAACGTTTTCGATCGCGACGGCATACTTATCCTCTGCCAGCGCGGAGGTTGCGGCGCTTAGCGAGGCGGCCAGTATCATTATTGCCGCCAAAATCATCGCGGTGAGTATTGAAATCCTATTGTGTCTCACTGTTCGTCGTACCTCCTATTAGGGCAGGGGTTACACCCCAGACGCCCCGAATAAACAAATCCAACCCGGCGACTCACCCTAGCGGTCGTAACGCTTCTGTGAATAGATATTGTCAATATATTACGATATTATTACTTTGTCAAGGGGTACAGCATAATTTTACATTTGAAATTGATCCGGAATGGCGTCTGATATGGGAGCTAGGGTTACACTTTGGGCTGCGTTTGCCGTTGGACTTGCTCGTGCCGGCGGTATGCTGTATAATGGCCGCATCGGAATCACAATCACGGGAGGTCTAACCATGTTCTTCCAACCACATGACACCATCCTTTTCCAAGGCGACAGTGTAACCGACTGCGGGCGTTCGAGACAGAACGACGACTACCTGGGCAGCGGATACCCCGCGCTGATTAAGGCCGCGATGGACGCGCATGTTCCAGAGCTAGGACTTCGCGTAATCAATCGCGGCGTAAGCGGCGACCGCGTGAAAAATCTCGCCGCGCGCTGGGACGCGGACTGCGTGACGGTGAATCCGGACGTCGTCAGCATATTGATCGGCATTAACGACACGTGGAGGAGTTACGACAGCAACGACCCGACGAGCGCGGAGGCGTACGCAGCGGATTATCGCAAGATTCTCGAGCGCACGAAGGCGGAGACGAAGGTCAGACAGTTCATCCTGATGGATCCATTTGTGCTGCCAGTGCCGGACGACCGCCGCGCGTGGCGCGTCGATCTCGACCCGCGCATCACCGTGGTGCGCGATTTGGCCAGGGAATTCAAGGCGATATATATCCCGCTGGACGCGCTGTTCGCCAAGGAGTCTATCAAGCTGGGCTGCGCGGCGCTGGCTGGCGACGGCGTGCACCCGACGCCGGTCGGTCACGCGTTCATAGCAAAAAACTGGATAAAGGCTGTACACCACCGACGCTTTTAAGAGGTGCAATAAATGTTAAAAGCCATTAACGCCTGGTCTCTGCCGGATAACCTATCGCCGCTGGATCAACTCCGCGCCGCGAAAAAGGCCGGGTTCGAAGCCTACGAACCCGTCCTGAACCTGACAGGCCCGCTGAGCCTGGAGAGCGGCGAAGACGAGTTCATCGCGTTCCGCAAAGCCGCAGACGCGGAAGGCGTCGCGCTGACCAGCTTCGCGACTGGACTGTATTGGCAGTATCCGTTCACATCCGCCGATCCGGCGATATACGCTAGGTCGCTTGATATCGCGCGGTTTCAACTGCGCGCCGCAAAGTGGCTGGGCGCCAGAGTGATACTCGTCGTACCGGGAAACAACGTCCCGGCGAAAGACGGATCGATCGAACCGTATGATGTGCTGTACAACCGCGCGCTCGACGCAGTGCGCTCGCTTGCGCCGCTGGCCGAGGAACTGGGCGTAACAATAGGCATAGAAAATGTCTGGAACAATTTCCTGATAACACCGCTGGAAATGACGAATTTCGTCGACGCAGCGGGATCAAAGCGTGTCGGCGCTTATTTTGACGTAGGCAACGTAATCCTGTTTGGTTACCCGCAACAGTGGATTGATATGCTAGGCAACCGAATTGTGTGCGTACATATCAAGGATTTCAAGAAATCTACAGGTAGCTTTGACGGCTTTGGCGACCTGCTGACCGGCGACGTGGACTTCCCCGCCGTGATGGCGTCGCTCAAGAAGATCGGATACGACCACGCGCTGATAGTGGAAAAGGGCGTATACGCGCGGTATGAACTGGCAAGCGTATATAACGCGTCGACCGCGATGGACTGGATTATGGGGAGGCAAACAGCGTGATCAGAATTGGTTTGGTGGGCGTGGGCGCGATGGGCCGCGGCCACTTGGAGGTTTATATCCGGCTGATGAAGGAAGACCCGGAGATTAAGCTGACCGCGCTGTGCGACGTCGATCCCAAGCGATTCGAGACACAGACGGGTACGCTCAATATCGAGGGAGTCGGTAAGGATCAGATCGATTTCTCGCAGTTCCATCTATACAACGATTTCGACCGTATGCTGGCTGAAGAACCGCTGGACATGGTAGACCTGGTGATACCGACATACCTGCACGCGCCGAACGCCGTCAAGGCCCTAAAGAAGGGTCTGCATGTGTTCTGCGAAAAACCCATGGCGCTCACCCCCGACTTATGCCAGCAGATGATCGACGCTGCGACCGCTTCCGGCAAGCGGCATATGATCGGCCAGTGCCTGCGCTTCTGGCCGGCGTACGAGAAACTGAAGGAATTCGTAGACAGCGGCGAGTTGGGCAAGCCCACATCGGGTTACTACGCCCGGTTCGGCGGCACGCCTCAGGGTTCGTTTGAGGATTGGTATCTGGATGAATCGCGTTCGGGCGGCTGCCTGTTGGATCAGCACATTCACGACGTGGATATGGTGAACTGGCTGTTCGGCCTGCCTGAATCAGTCTCGACGCGCGGGGTCAACATGAATCCCGGCGCGGGCATCGACGCGCTCTCGTCGATCTACCGCTACCCCGGCATGTCTGTCACGACCGAGGACGACTGGTCGCTGAACGGCAAGGACATGAAGTTCAAGATGCTGTTCAGGCAGAATTTTGAGCGCGGTGCGGTCGTGTTCGAGGGCAACGTGCTGACCGTGTACCCCAACGGCGAGCTATCGTACGTCCCGCCCCTGCCCGAAGACAACGGTTACTACCGCGAGTTGCGCTACTTCCTAGACCGCGTCAATGACGATAGGCCGATCACCGTCGCGCCGTTGACCAGCACCCGCGACACGATCAGGCTGGCCACGGCGGAGCGAGAATCCGCGCGTGCCAACGGCGATTGGACGGCGGTAAAATAATATGGAACGCTTCACATGGAAGGCATATGTCCTGCCCGGCCAGCTCGACGAATACATCCGCCGGCACGATCAGATATGGCCGGAGATGACAGAGACGCTGAAACGCGCGGGCATTCGCAACTACACGATATGGAACGTCGGCGACGATCTGTTCGGTTACTATGAGTGCGACAGCGTAGCCGAGGCCGCGCGGGTTCAAGCGGAGTCGCCCGTCGTCGCACGATGGAACGAGTACATGAAGGACGTTATGGTTATGGAGCTTGATCCGCAGACCGGCGCGCAGGTTCTGTTAAAGCAGGTGTTTGTACATAACTAGCACGATGGAGCTGCGTTTCAACCATGGAACGGTGCCGCTGCCCGCGTTCTTTCCGGATGGGACGCGGGCCGTTGTACGTTGCGTCGACTCGCTCGACCTGGAAGCCTCCCGCGTGCCGGGCATCGTCATCAACACGTATCACCTGATGACGCATCCGGGCGTGTCGGTGGTCAAGGCGTTGGGGGGCGCGCATTCGCTGATGGGCTGGGACAGGCCGATACTCACGGATTCCGGCGGGTTCCAGGTATTTTCACTGATCAAGGAAAACCCGAAGCGCGGCGACGTGAGGGTCGACGGGGTTAGGTTCAAGCGCGAGAACGGCGACACGGTTAATCTAACGCCTGAAGCATGCGTTCGGATGCAATTCGCGTTGGGTTCGGACGCGATGATGTGCCTTGACGAATGCACAGACCTCGAGTCGTCGCGGGACGCATGCGAACGCTCGGTCGAGCGCACAGTGAAATGGGCGAAGGCGTGCCGCGTGGAGTACGAGAGACAAGTGGCGCAGAGGAAGCTTGCTCGTCCGCCGTTATTACTGGGCATCATACAGGGCGGCGCGTTCAACGACTTACGACGTCAGTGCGCCGGCGCGCTGCGAGACATGCACTTCGACGGATATGGCTTCGGGGGCTGGCCTCTTGACGGCGACGGGAAGTTGGATACAGAAATCCTGCGCGTGACGGCGGACTCAATGATTGACGGGTTGCCCAAGTACGCGATGGGGCTTGGTATGCCCGACGCGATCGTCGCGTGTGTGGATATGGGTTACAACTTATTCGATTGCGTTGTACCGACCAGGGAGGCGCGGCACAACCGGTTGTATATATTTAACGAACAGTGGGAGCGCGCCGAGGATATCGACCCGCGCGCCGACGGATTCTTCCGCCGATTATACCCGCTGGACGAAGAGTACTGGCGCGACCCGCGTCCGCTGTCGAAAGTATGCGATTGTTTGTGTTGCCAACGATACTCGCGTGCGTACCTGAGCCACCTGTACAGGATCGGCGACCCGCTCGCGTATCGGTTGGGCACGATGCACAATTTGCGGTTTTACACGCAGCTGATGGAGCGATTACGGGATTTACGGGGAAAGGCTTCCGCGCTCGAGGATGAAGCCCCGGCTAAAAGAGGCGCCGGAGATGAGTGATACAGGCGCGGGCTATACCCCGTCGGCAAAATACGCGTCGGTCTACGCTCCGTGCGTAGACCGCATCTTTGAAGAGGAGAGGCGCAAACATAAGAACGCGCGGGATTGCGAGCGCGCCGTGCGTAATCGGCTGTATCAAATTACAGGGGCCTATGCGCCGAGCGGTTCAGCGGCGCGCATATTTGAACGCGGCATGGACGAACGCCTGGATTCTCTGCGCGGCGTCGACAATTACGCGTCCGCGCTTGAATGGTGTGCGCATTTTTTGGCCGCGCACGCATCCACTCGCGAGAGACTGCCCGTTCTCAAGGCGTTTTACGATTATATCGGGGATATATGCGCAGGCGCTCGGATCGTAGCCGATTACGGCTGCGGCGTTAATCCGTTTGCGCTGCCTCTATGGCGGCGAAGCGACATGATCCGCTACGATGCATACGACGTGGATACGCGTTCCATCGGTTACGCAAACGCGCTGTTCCGTCGCATAGGTTTACCCGAAGCGGCGCAGGCGAGCGATCTGGCCGTGGAGACGCCGCCCGCCGCGTCGGACGCCGCGTTACTGCTGAAGCTGCTGCCCGTGCTGGACATGCAGCGCGATGGGCGCGGGATTCAACTGCTGCGCGAGATACAATCCCCCGTCAAGATAGTGTCGTTTCCGCTGTCAGGGTTGTCAGGAACGAACCGCGCCAGGCGGATCGACGGCACGGCGGCTAGGTTTGAACGCGTGGCAATGGAGGCAGGCATCGCCATCCGCGAATCACGCCGCATATGGTCGGAAATGGTGTACGTGATTTAGCGTGGGATAACCACATTGACTCTTATCAAAGGCAAGCGGGATCGTGTCACCACGATCCCGCCACACTATGATCTACCTACTACCTTTAGCGCGCGGCCATGTAGGCGTCGATTTGCTTTTGCGCTTCCGCGATGATGACGACGGCGTTGGCGGCCTGATCGGCGATCAGCTTATCTACGGCGGCGTCAGCGTCGCCGGCGAGACCAACGGAGATCAGTTTATCCGCGTCTGTGTGCACCTGATCGCGCTGCGCAACTTCAATGGAGATATCCTCGGCGTTCAGGCTGAACGCGTCGAACGGTGAAACCACGTTGTTCGGGTTGGAGTAGGCGTTCTCTTCCTCTTCCTTCCAGAAATTCTCATGGTAGTTCGCGTCCGGACGCATGAATTGCGGCTTCCAGAACGCCCAGCGGCCTTGCCAGTCCATATAGTTGCTGTTGGCGATGGTCATACCCTCGGGGTAAACGGCTTCTTCGCCATTCAGCTCATACGTTACGCCCAGGATGCCGTAATGCATCAAATCATACAGTTCCCGATCCGTCTGCAGCAGGTTCATGAACATCAGCACGCGCTCGGGGTTATCCGACGTGGCCGAGATAGCGGCGGCGTTGGCCAGCGGCGTGCGGTTTGGCGACTTCCCATCCGGATACAGGAACGCGTAATCCCAGTACGCGCCTTCCTCTACCCAAGCGCGATTCTGGCGGGCAAACTCACTGGTGCCCCACTTGGTGATCAGCTTGCCTTGATCGATCAGCGCATTGTGGTCGGTCTTATCGTTGAGGACGTCCTTCCAGATCAGTCCGGCGTCCTGCAGCTTCTTGCCATATTGAGCGTACTCACGGTACGCGTCGGTCGTCTCGATAGCCTGCACCGTATACTCGGGATCGTTTAGGTCGATAACCAGGTTGTTGCCCAGATCGACCAGCGAGTACTTAACCTTCATCGCGTCCAGCGAGGATACCTCGATCGTATAGCGATCCGGATACGCCTCGTTGATCTTTAGCAGCGCTTCGTATACATCATCGAAATCCGTGATGTCGTCGGCGTTCAATTCGATTCCAGCTTCTTTGACGAGATCGCCCCGCCACTGGAAGTTGGTACGGTTATTCATGACCATCGTCCATGGCAGCGCGACGATCTTGCCGTTGTATGTGGCGGCTTCCAGCGCACCGGATTCTTCATACGCGGCGAACAGATCGGGCGCGTATACGGGCAGCAGGTCGGTCAGATCCAGATACGCGTCCATCGCGATCATCTGATAGTAGCCCAGCCAGTTGCCTTCGAAGTTCATGTCCCAGCTTTCGCCAGCGGCGGCCATCATCAGCAGCGTGGTCTTGTAATCGTCGCCGGGGATGAAGCGGACGTTGAAATCGGCGTTCAGTTTGTCGCGATACTTGTTCGCGATCTCGCCCCACACCTGATCGACGGCGGACTTCTTGTCCGCGAAGAAGATGTAGGAGAGCGTTACCGGCTTGAGTTCCTCTGCGGCAGCCATTGACGATACGATCGGCAGACACAGTCCAAGCACGAGCAGTATGGCTAATACTCTTTTCATTGGATCCTCCTTGAATATTATGGGTATATATCTAGGGGGATACGCCCCCTGAACCCCTCGCGAACATCTACCCTTTGACCGCACCTACCATGATGCCCTTCACGAAATACCGCTGAACGAACGGATACAGCAACAGAATCGGTCCGGTCGTGACGATGACCAGCGCCATGCGGACGCTATCGCTGGGTATCGACGCCATCATCAGTTGCACCTGCGCGCTGGATTCCATCGTCTGCAGGAACTGCAGGTTGGATATAATGTTGCGCAGCAGCATCTGCAGCGGGTATAGTTCGGTGTGATCCTTGATCAGCATCAAGCCCAGCCACCAATCGTTCCAGAAGCCCAGCGCGGTGAACAGCGTGACCGTCGCCAGCACCGGCGTGGAAACGCGAATGTATATGCTGGCATAGATACGGAAATCTCCCGCTCCGTCGATGCGCGCCGATTCATACAGCGCGTCCGGCACGGAGTTGAAGTAGTTGCGGAACAGGAATATATTCCACGGCCCGGCCAGCATAGGTATGATCAAGGCCCATACCGTATCGACCATCCAGCCGAGATAGCGGATACAGATGATATACCAAGGCACCATTCCGCCGGAGAACAACATCGTGAACAATACATAGAAGTTGATAACGCGGCGGCCTTTCAGCTGCTTGCGCGAGAGCACGAAACCCATCATCGAGTTGGTGAACAGCGAAAGCAGCGTACCGAATATGGTTGTGAACAGCGTCACCTTATAACCGTTAATGATGAACGTCATATTGACGAACAGCGACTTATACGCGGCGAGGGTCAAACCGTCGACGCCAGGCCACAGCGTGAATCCGTGCAATGTGGAATACGCCTTCGTCGTGAACGATCCGGCGATAACCAGCGCGAACGGATACAAGCACATCAGCGCAAACGCGCCGACGAATAGGTAGATGAAAAACGTTCCGACGCTGAACCGGCGTTTGACTCCGGTTGAAGCGGGAGTGGCGGAGATACGTGGCGACACTGTCATAATGCTCACCCCTCCCGATCAGAACAGCGCAGCGGAATCATCAATCCTCCGCGCGGCGTAATTGCTGATCAACACTAACACAAACGAGATGGTTGACTGGAACAAACCGACCGCCGTCGATATACCGATATCGCCGCGTTTACGCAGCAGGCGGTACACGTGAGTATCAATTACGTCCGTAGTAGAATACAGTGTTGGCATATCCTGAGTCACATTATAGAACAGGCCGAAGTCGGCGTTCATAATGCGGCCTATGGCCAGCAGCGTGAGCACAATGACGGTCGGACGCAGCATCGGCAGGGAAATGTGCCACATCTCGCCCCAGCGTGACGCGCCGTCGATTTTGGCCGCCTCATACAGTTCAGCGTCGACGCCCGCGATAGTTGCCAGGTACACCACGGAGCTGTATCCCGCGCCCTTCCAGATCGTCACGATCAGCAGTATCAGCGGCCAGTATTGCGCCTCCATGAAGAAGCCGATTTTCTCGCGTCCCAGCGCCGACAATATGCCGTTTATCGAGCCGTTTTCATAGTTAAGCATACCAGATGCGAAGATACCGATAACCACCGTGGATATGAAGTAAGGCAGGAAGCTAAGTGACTGTGTGATTTTTTTGTAGGTTTTATGGCGCACCTCGTTGAACATCAGCGCGAGCGTGAGAGCGAACACAGTGCCGACGACGATGAACATAAAATTCAGGGACAAGGTGTTACGGATGGCTTGGTGCGCGTCGGCCGATCCGAGTGCCTGGAAATTGCGCAAGATGGGGTTCATCCACGCGCTGCCGAATATGCCGTCCTTGACTTTATATTTTTTGAACGCCAGTATAGTGCCGAACATCGGCCAATAGCTGAATACGAATAACAGAGCCATGGTAGGCAGTGCCATGGCATACAGCTGCCAGCCGGTCGCGATCTGAATTAAAGAGCGACGGGTTCGAGCCGCTAGTGATAATGAACGACGCACGTTTTCAACGGCAGGGGTTTTTAACGAGTTTGTCATAAATATACCACCTGTTTTGCAGGAAATATCCTATATGCTTTATTCTAACATATGATTTTTGGGTTGTCAATCGATCCGGGACGCTATGACAGGCTGAGGTGAGTGCCTAATACTTGAAAAAAGCGTCGGATATTTGAATGCAGCAGTTTCATGCGTAGCGTGGTGGAACGGGTTACGCTACGGAACAGACTCTCCAGGTACAACCGGCGATCCGAAGCCGATGGCATGTGTATCACGATGGTTCAGGCGAAGCCTGGTCAGGATTCGAAAGGGCGGATAGCCCGCGGCGCATCCGCGCGATCGGGAACGGGTCTCACGACCCCCACCCGACCTCCCCCGAGGCTTGGAACGAGGGAACGGGGGAACCGGTTGCGTTCCGGAACAGACTCTCCAGGTACAACCGGTGATCCGAAGCCGGTAGATTGTGTATCACGATGGTCCAGGCGAAGCCTGGTCCGGATTCGAAAGGGCGGTTAGCCCTTCGCAGGGTCAGGGACGCGGCGCATCCGCGCCTTCGGGGAGGGGGCTGTAGTCCCCCACCCGCCCCCCCCCCGGGCGGGGGACGCGGTTAAAGGGGGACCGGTTGAGCGGACGACAAGACAAAAAAAGGAAAACAAGCAGGCCG
>JAITDK010000003.1 GCA_031282605.1 Oscillospiraceae bacterium | reverse complement strand
ATCGACCCCGGCGGTATGCCGAAAACCGTGATGGAGTACTCGATCTCGTCGCCCGGGGCAACGGTGATCGGAGCGAGATCGCTGCCAACCTCCCATTCTCCCCCGTTTACGCGGGCGGTTTTCACAGGCTCCTCCTCTATTGGTTTTCCACTCCCTTGCTGAACATAGAAAAGCGTGGTTTCGTTGTCCTCCGCAGCGGGAAGATAAGTGAGATGGATGTCGCTGCCAGTGTCTTCGTCGAGGCTGTTGCCGCTTAGATACCAGACAACGGCGTCGGCATCGACAATGGTTTGGGGCTGGCGAATTCGATATTGCTGGTAAAACCAACCTTCTTCAGTTTCGGGAGCGCGGAGCACATGGGCGGGATTGCTTTGCTCTGCGAAGCGCACCGTGGCTTTCGTTCTCTCCAAGGGAGCATAATTTATGCCAAAAGCGGTCTGTTCATAAGTGATGCGGGTGAGTATAGAACAGCTATGCGAATAGTATGAAGTGAAAAAACCAAAGCCGGAGCCTTGCGTGTCGCCTCCGATATAGTCGTTGGCGTACTGCTCCGAAAGGTCTGCAGCGATAGACCCGTCCACATAGACTTTAAAGGCTGGATTTACGGGATCGGTCTCCACGCTCACACGGAAGGGGTCTGTACTAAGATTTTCGATACCGTTTTTAATCGTGGTGATGTGCGTGCGGGTGGCGCTGGGCGGGAAGGTATCGGAATACCAGTTGCTGTAGGGCGCGTCTGTATTCCACTCTTCGTTTTTTAGATAATACAGGCGCAGGGCGGCGATGTTGGGCGCGTCGGCGTCGTTTTCCTGCATCCCGGCGATGTTGTCGCATTCCAGGATCAGCGCGAAGCCTGTGTAATATGTCTTGCCTCCAGCTTCGGTCATTTGCCCGTTGAAGAGATACCCCGTCTGCCGGAAAGAATGGAAGTTCATGTTCTTGGGTCGCAGTATGAACGCGCTGCCGTAAGAGTCGTACACGTCCGAAAAGACGTAGTCGTAATAGGGCTTACTGGGGTAGCCGAAAAAACTAATATCCTGCCCGTTGAAGACTACGTGGTCAGGCGTAGCCTCATGATTATACTGCGCGGAGAGATCCATCGTATAGGCGATATCGTAGCCGGGATGATCCTTCCTCAGTTCCCATTCGAGGAACGACGGTTCCACCGGAAGCAGTTGGTTCGGGGCGGAGGCGTAGTTGAAGATTACGTCGTCGCCGGGAACGCGCGCGGCAAGGGCGCCTTGTATATCCGTAGGCGCGGCTGCGTCGGCAATCGCAGGGAGGCGGCGTTTGCGGGAATTTGTTGATGATCTATCGTACTTGCCCCTCACTTCACCGGAACGCCGGAGCCGTGCGTCAAGCCGTTTTTGATCCCTGTCGTTCATTGGAAACCCTCCATTTTTTGGTTCTGGGTCAATCTGTGCGGCGCGGGGCGTGAGGCTGCACAGATGTTTTATACTATGCCCATCAACAAAGAAAGCTACTGTGGCAGGTAATAATTATAAATATATCGTTAGATTGAAAAACCGGGAGCCGCTGGGAAACCCATGTTATCCTATTTTCATTACTTTTTTACAAGAAATCGCGTCGAATGGTACGGCATGTCCGCCATCACAAGGTGGGAGCGGCCATTGAGCGCGCGGTCAAGGACAGCGCAGTCCGCCGCGACGAGCTGTTCATCAACTCAAAGGTGTGGAACGACATGCACGGCCGGGGCGATCCGATGCTGTCGTTAGCCAAGACGCTCACGGATTTGCGGATGGATTACGTGGATTGTTTCGTTACATTCAGTTCGGAAATAACGGGTTATGCGATTTTCGCACGGCATGAGCCTGCATATCGGCTGTCGCTGCAGCAGAAAAGCGACTAAAATCTGCAGGTCATTCCACATAGTCGTGCAGAAATTACAACCGTATTTATTATTTCCGAATTGAAGGTCGCTTATAGATACTGTCAGAAAACGCGGCGAAGATGTTCTCGCCGCCATTCGAGCCTGCCTTCGCCGCGCTCGTGTACTCTCTCCCGGCTGAGCTGTAACAAGCTTATATGAAAAACAACGTTCCGCTTACCCAATAAGGCAAGCGGACGATGTGGGTTATCTATCTCACCAAAGACTATATTATATCTTTAGATATAATATACAGCCTCTTCATCCCGTTCGCCTGAGTCCGCCAGATCCTGCAGCGTGACGCTGTCCACATATTCGTCTATGACGTCCCGCAATCCCTCATAAAACTTTATCGTGGGACAAATAGGATACCTGGGGCACTGATTGGGCGAATGCTCCAGACACGCGACGGGCGCGAGCGAGCCTTCGATCGTACGCAGTATCTCGCCCGCCGTGTATTTCTCCGCGGCGCGCGTGAGCTGATACCCGCCCGATGGCCCGCGCAGGCTCCGCACCAGTCCGGCGCTGCCCAAATGCTGTACGATCTGCTCGAGGTACTTCATAGAAATATCCTGTCGCTGAGATATATCTCTAAGCGGAATCCATTCGGCGGTCTGTGTGTGGCGGGCGAGGTCAACCATCGTACGCAGCGCGTACCGACCCTTGGTGGAAATCTTCATCGGCATTGCCTCTCTTTCCTATCGACATTATATTGTACAACAAAACGCAGCCCTGCGCAAGCGCGACATCGCGAGAGGAAGGATATGTCAAGATTCGCGCCGTCGTTTTTGCGAGAATGCACATCAAATAAAAGGATTATACATAGAAGGCGGCGTTTTGTCAAGCTGGATATTAATAAATAAAATACATAATACATCAAATGTATGAAAGCGTACATAAATACGCGAAATGTATATCGCTGGGTATAGCTGAATACAGTTCGATATAATTGTATAAAAGTCGCCCCCGCGCAAGCTACAACGCGGGGGCGCCAGTAGGAGGGTTTTCATTTTCTGTAACGCAGTATACCCGCAGTAGGCCGTATCAGCACGCGCAGGACGACGGCGGGAACCACGGCTCCACTGGCCTTGACGAGCATTGGCCGGCGGCGGCGCACCCATTGGCACAGTCGCACGAAGAAGGTTGATACCCGATAGGGCCGCCGCTTGACGGAGCGTTCCAGCCGTATCCCGCGCCCCATGAGGGCAGACCGGGATAATAGCCGAAGCCCGGGTACGGCGGATAACCGTGACCACATCCTTCGGGGCTGCATCCGCAGGCTTTGCCGCAATGCAGTGGGTTGTGACAGCCGTGACCGGCGGCCGCGATGATCGCCAGTGCCTGCATAGTCCAGTTATTCAGCGCTACCTGATAACTGTACAGGTTGCCGTCATGCGGATACCAGGGCATGAACGAACCCAGCACCGTTCCGTCAGAGTGACAACCGTCGTGTAACGGCATATCACTGCCTCCTTCAGCCCTTCGAAGACTCGACCGCGGACCGCGGCGGCGTCGCGCGTTCGATAACGGCGACATAAGGACCTGGTCTAAGTGTATGTCGCTTTGCGTCCAGTGTGCGGGTGTTGCCAAGCGGTGTCCTGTCTGATAAAATGGTGGTATGAATAGACAAGAATCGTACGGGTTCGCCATTCGCGACGCGCGCGCGTCGGATGCCGCCGCGATACTGGCGATATACACCCCACACGTGCTGGACGGCGCGATTACCTTCGAGACCACACTGCCGACCGTCAAGGATATGGCGGGACGTATCCTCGCCACGGCGTCAGAATATCCCTACTTCGTCGCCGAAGACGATACCGGCATACTAGGCTACGCGTACGCGGGTAGGGTGCGCAGCCGCGAGGCCTACCAATGGTCGGCGGAGCTGTCAATATACGTCCGTGATGACGCTCAGGGACGCGGGATTGGACGGACGCTGGTGGCGCGCGTCGTCGACGCGCTGAGGATCATGGGCGTTAAAACGCTCTACGCCGTTATCACCTCGCCCAATCCGCCCAGCGAGGCATTCCATGAACGGCTGGGATTCAAGCGGCTGGCCGTGTTTGAGAATATGGGATATAAGCTGGGTCAGTGGCGGGATGTGCTATGGATGTCGCTGACGCTGGGCGCCTTCGTCGGCGATCCGGAAGCGATAACGCCGTATCCATGCATACCCGCGCCATCACAAGGGCATGAGGCGCCGCCCTCGCGCGGCGGGAGGTAAGTTCATCATGAAATACACCGATATCAACGCCGATACCATCAATCGCTGGGTCGACGGCGGCTGGGAATGGAGCGTGCCGATAACGCACGAGGCATATCAATCCGCCAAGAGGGGCGAGTGGGATGTTCTGCTGTCGTCGCGCAAGAACGTGCCGCACGGATGGTTCGAACCATATCTGGCGAACGGCAGGCTCAACGGCGTGAAGCTGCTAGGCCTGGCGTGCGGAGGCGGGCAGCAGATGCCGATATTCGCCGCGCTGGGCGCGGACTGCACCGTGCTGGATTACTCCGAACGCCAGCTTGATCAGGAACGATACGTCGCGTCGCGCGAGGGTTACAACATCTGCATCGTCCGCGCGGATATGAGCGAACGTCTGCCGTTCGAGGACGGCGCGTTCGACGTCATTTTTAACCCAGTGTCCAACTGTTATATTGAGGATGTTTACCATGTGTGGCGCGAATGTTTCCGAATACTGAAACATGGCGG
>JAITDK010000288.1 GCA_031282605.1 Oscillospiraceae bacterium | reverse complement strand
GTACCCATCTCGACGATGTGCCCGGCGTACATTACCGCCACCCTGTCGCATATGTCCGCCACCACGCCCAGGTTGTGAGTGATGAACAATATCGCCATGCCCGTTTCCTTTTGCAGTTCCTTCATTAAGTCGAGGATCTGGGCCTGTATCGTGACGTCCAGCGCGGTGGTCGGCTCGTCGGCGATCAGCAGGGCAGGGTTGCATATCAGCGCCATCGCAATCATCACGCGCTGCCGCATACCGCCGCTCAACTCGTGCGGGTATTGACTCATCCGCTTCAGCGCGTTGCTGATGCCCACCTTTTTCAGCAGTTCAGCCGACCGATCCCTCGCTTGAGTGCGCGAGACCTTTGAATGGCACAGCAGCGCTTCCATCAATTGGTTGCCGATCGTATACACGGGATTGAGGCACACCATCGGGTTCTGGAATATCATTGAAACCCTGTTGCCCCTGAATTGTCTCATCTGCGACGGCGTATACCCCAGCAAATCCTCGCCGTCAAAGTCGATGGCTCCGCCCACCACGCGTCCCGGCGATTGCAGCAGTCCCATCAGCGAATACGCGGAAACGCTTTTACCGGAACCGGACTCGCCGACGATACCCAGCACCTCGTGGTTGTTGAGCGCGTACGAGACGCCTCCGACAGCCTTGACCTCGCCGGCCGGCGTGAAGAACGAGACACGCAGATCCTTTACCGTCAATAATGCCATCCGCGCCACCTCCTACTTCTTCATGCGCGGGTCAAGTGCGTCGCGCAGCCCGTCGCCGAATAGATTAAAACACAGAATAACTATACTCAGCAAAAAACTAGGTATTAATAACCGTGATGGATACGTTTGAAACCCGCCCAGCGAATCCGAGCACAGCGAACCGAGCGTCGCGGTCGGCGCGTTCACGCCCAGCCCTAAAAACGACAGGAAGCTCTCTAGGAATATCGCGCTGGGTATCTGCATCATGGCGGTGACGATGATCTGACCGATACAGTTGGGCAGCAGGTGCCTGCGGATTATGCGCGCGGAAGACGCTCCCAGCGCCCTGGCGGCGGTGATGAATTCCTGATTCTTCAGCGCGATCACCTGACCGCGTATGATGCGGCTCATGCCCACCCAGTATAGCAGCCCGAACACGATGAATATGGATATCATGCCGGCCCCGAACGACGAGAGGGATTTGATGGCCGCGTTGTGACTGGTGTTTAGCAGGTTGGTCAGCGGCGTCTTGATCACGCTGGACAGCAGCAGCACGACGAGGATATCCGGCAAGGCGTATATCACATCGACGACGCGCATCATTATGAAGTCCGCCGTGCCGCCGAAGTAGCCGGAGACCGAGCCGTATATGGTGCCAATAATCAGTACGATCAGCGCCGCGCAAACGCCGATGACCAGCGATATGCGCGTGGCGTACATCGTGCGAGACAGCAGATCGCGGCCATGCATATCGGTACCGAACACGTGCGGAAACACGCGTTCGCCAGTCTCGATCTTTGTCAGTTCCATGGCGGAATACTGCATCGGGTTCAGATTCTCACTCTTGCGTATCTGCTGATTCGGCCCATATGGGATGAGAGACGGGCCGATGAAAGCGAACGCGACGGTCAGCAGCAGCATTACGACGGCGGCCATCGCCACATGATTGCGCCTTAACCTGCGCCAAGCGTCCTGCCAATATCCGGTCTGAGGGCGCAGAGCGATGAAGTCCGCCTTATCAGCTTCCGCCGCCGGAGAGAAATCGCCTGGTATAAAGCCGGCGACGACCGCGGTGTTCACCTGCAGTGACAGCGGGTTTTTATGTTTTGGTCGTTCCATACGGTTCGCTCCCTTACTCCGCCGGTTTCGACAGGTTGATACGCGGGTCGACGAGTTTATACGCTATGTCAACGATCAGGTTCATGACGACGACCAGCGCCGCCAGGAATATCGTCGTGCCCATTATCAGCGGATAGTCGCGGTTCAATATGGATTGGATGAAGTACCGCCCCAATCCCGGTATGGAGAACACGCTCTCCACGACGAAGCCGCCGGTTAGCGTGTACGCCGTCAGCGGGCCTAGGTACGTGATGACCGGTATAACCGCGTTCCTCATCGTGTGCTTGAATATCAGCGGGAACGCCCGCACGCCCTTCGCGCGCGCGGTGCGGACGAAATCCTGATTGATCGAGTCCAGCATACTGGAGCGCATCAGCCGCCCGATATAACACATCGGGTAGAAGCTGAGCGCGAATACGGGCAGCACGTATTGCGAAGGGTTGGTCAGGCTGCCGCTCATAGAGCTGAACAGTCGTATCTTAACGCACAGGAAGTATTGCAACAATGCCGCCAGCACGAAGCCGGGCACCGCTATCCCCAGTGTGGTGACGACACGCAGTATGCTGTCCGTGGTTTTACCCTGCGTGTATGCCGCTATGCAACCCATCGGTATGCCGAATATGACCGCCGACAGCAGCGCGGCTGCGCCCAGCTTCGCTGATATGGGGAACATTTCGGATATGATAGCCGTGATCGGGCGGTTGCGCTGCATGCGGAAGCTTACGCCTAAATCCCCTTGTATCAGCGCTTTCAGATAATTTACCAACTGCACCATAACGGGCTTATCCAGGCCATACTTTGCGTTGAGCGCGTCCAGCGTCGCCTGGGATGGAGCCTTCTCGGACAGGAACGGACCGCCCGGCACCGCGTTCATCAACAGGAATGTCATGCTGGCTATCAGCAATAGCATCAGCAACGCGACTATAACGCGCCGCGCCACGTATCGAATCATTCCGAATCACCCCGTTTCGATTCCTATA
>JAITDK010000148.1 GCA_031282605.1 Oscillospiraceae bacterium | reverse complement strand
TGATACCTTCCTACATCCTGGTCAGCAAGCTGGGGATCATGAACACCCGCTGGGCGATGCTGCTGCCCGGCGCGATGAGCGTGTACAATATGATACTTACCCGCACGTACTTCATGTCGTCCCTGCCTGACGAGCTGCTGGAAGCCGCGCAGTTAGACGGCTGCAGCGACTTCAGGTTCATCCGCTCGGTCGCGCTGCCTCTATCCAAGCCGATACTGGCGGTAATCGCGTTATACTACGCCGTCGGGCATTGGAACGCTTACTTCAACGCGTTCATGTACCTGTCGGATACCAAGCTGTTCCCGCTGCAGATTGTGCTGCGCTCAATACTGCTGCTAAACCAGGTGGACGCCTCCACCGTCAGCATGGAATCATTAATAGAACGCGAGGCGGTCAAGAACCTGCTAAAGTATTCGCTGATAGTCATAGCTAGTGTGCCCGTGCTGGCGCTGTATCCGTTCATACAAAAGTATTTCATCCACGGTGTGATGATCGGGTCTATCAAGGGCTGAACAGAACCCAAGGCAAGCGGCCTTAACATAATGGCGATCTATAAGGAGGACGACGCAATGAAACGGTTCCTATCCCTAGCCATCGCTCTTGCGATGCTCGCCGCGTGCGGCGCGGCGCTTGCTGAAACCCCCGTCAATCCCAAGGGCGTATTCCCCATCGTTGACGAACCCATAACCCTCACCGTCTGGTGCAACCTGCCCACGGAAGCCGCGGACGGTATCGAGACCAACGACGCGACCGTTTGGCTGGAAGAAAAGACCAACATCCATATCAACTGGGAGAAGATCGGCATAAACGAGGCGGCCGAAAAGCTGCGCGTAATGATGGCCGCGAATTCCGGGCTTCCGGACGTCGTCATGACGGCGAACGTCGGATCTATCATGACCACCGAGCAGGTGTTCAGCTATGGTATGCAGGGATTGCTTCTGCCGTTGAACGACTACATCGAGGAGTACGGCGACGCTTGGTATGATGCCATGGAAGTAATCCCATGGGGACGTTCGCAAGTGACCGCGCCGGACGGCAATATCTACGGCCTTGGCAGCGTCAACGACGGCGCATACCATGTGTCGCTGGTACATAAGTTCTATGTCAATAACAATTGGCTGGAAGCGCTGAGCATTGCGCCGCCAACGACCATTGACGAATTCTACGACATGCTCGTCGCGTTCCGCGACAACGACCCGAACGGGAACGGAATCAAGGACGAAGTCCCGCTGTCCGGCTCAATCGGCAAGGAATCCGTAAGGACGACGCTGGATTACTTCCTCATGAATGCCTTCCAGTATTCCACAGGTTTTGAGAAATACTGGCTGTACCTTGAGGAACCCGACAAAGTCGCTTCGGGCGCCATTACTCCGGGTTACCAAGAAGGCCTGCGCTGGTTCCGCAAGCTATACGAGGAAGGCTTGATGGATAAGGAAATCTTCATAAACACCCAGGAAAATATGAAGATGCTGTCAGGCGCGGCCGACGGGAACAAGCTCGGTTCGTTCTCCGCCATGTTCGCCATCTCCGGCGTGAGTACGGACAATCCCGATATCTACGACTATATCGCCCTATCGCCCCTGGAAGGCCCTGCCGGCAGGGTATCCGTTGATTGCCCGACCGGCGGCGCAAGCTACAGCTACCTGATCACCCATACGTGCAAGAATCCGGAAGCGGCGTTCCGTATGGGCGATTATCTGATGACCATCGCCTCGAGCAACCAGGACACATGGGAACACATGGTCATGCGCTACGGGCTTGAAGGCGTTGGTTGGTCGAAGCCGAGCGAAGGCGATATCGGTCTAGACGGCAATCCCGCGCT
The DNA here is from genome assembly GCA_031282605.1 of Oscillospiraceae bacterium. Classification (GTDB taxonomy): domain Bacteria; phylum Bacillota; class Clostridia; order Christensenellales; family Aristaeellaceae; genus BNUH01. The sequence goes on along the minus strand of JAITDK010000148.1, from coordinate 8,839 downwards.
GTTCACGCTGCTGCCAGGCCCTATCGGCCCCGCCGGTACGCCTACGCTCATCAACTCCCGCTGGTATGAGATTGGTCCGGCCGTCCGGCCTATGGCGGAGCGCAACGCCATCGCCACCGCGCCAGGCTCGGAGTACAACATTGAGCAGATACTGTTCGACGAAACGAAGAATGCCTATGAACCGTTCCGCGTAAAGAAGAGCCTGCCCATATTGGTGTACGACGCGGAGGACATTGAAACCCTGATGGATATCCAGGTCAATATCCAGAACTACGGCCAGGAAGCCATCGCGCAGTTCGTGACCGGACAGATGGATATCGACAAGGATTGGGATCTGTACGTCCAAACGATGTACGACATGGGACTGCAGACACTGATCGACGTCAACCAGAAGACGCTGGATAAGTATCTCGCATCGTTCTAAGCCTAACGCAGGCGGCGTCGGCTATCAGCCGGAACGCGGGGAATCGCGCGAGCGGTTCCCCGCTCTATTTATAAGGAGATACGCAAACATGCCATGCTGCAAAGATGACCGTTCAGCCCTAGTCCGCAAGGCCAACCTGACATACCAAGGCGTCGCCGCTCGCAGCGAGGAAGGTCTCCCCATCGGCAACGGAACCATGGGCACGATGGTTTGGACTTCCCCGGCCTCCGTCAAGACCCAGATAAACCGCGTGGACGTATTCGCTAACGGCAACGCCACAAACAGTTTCATCGACACGCACGAGGATTACGGCTATGCCTGCGCCTATATGGACATAGACTTCGCCGGGTTCGGGCCTGACGTTTTCGACGGCTCGACTACCCAAAGCCTGGACGTGTACGACGCGGTGACTCAGATCCAGTCGCATGGCGTGTGGCTGGAATACTTCGCCGCCGAAGGCTGCGACGCTGTCGCCTATAAGATTGACGATAGGCGCGACGACCCGGAAGGAATCGAGATCCGTCTGCGTATGCTGCGTCCGGCGTATGTCAGGACGCGCAGCCATGTCGCGACTTCCCGGCTCATAAAAGCCGGAGAAATCGCCATACTGAAGCAAGAGTTCATAGAGGGCGACTTCTACTGCGCGTCGGCCGTGGCGGTGAGGGCGACGGGCCGCGCGACGCGCGTACGCGTCGACGACGAGAACAACGGGCAGTTCCCCGTTCTCCCTAGATCCGATACGCACATCCACGGCCAGGAAGGCGAGACGCAGATCAAGATAATGATTCCGCCGGAAAACGGCCTGTTTCACGCGTATGTTTCGTCCGCCGCGACGCTGAATAGGAAGGTCGATGTCGTCCGCGCCGCGCTGTTCCAACTATCGAAGGCGGAAGCGAAAGGCTACGCCGCGCTGAAGGCGGATCATCTGGCATGGTGGCGTAACTTCTGGCAAGGCTCATACATATCGCTGTGCGGCAGCCCCGACGCCGAGAAGGTTTCAGTCCACTACACCTACTTCATGTATATAATGGCCAGCTGCTCCCGCAACGACAAGTACGCGCCGAATTTCGGCGGCCTGCTGTTCAGCCCGCGCGGCGACCGCCGGCACTGGGGAACCATGCAGTGGTGGAATAACCTCAACCTAATGTACAACTCCATACTCCCGACAGGCCATGTCGAGCTTATAAAACCATACCTAAATATGTACTATAACATGAACGCGGCCAGCGAAACCGCGGCGCGGCAGACGTTCGGCGCGGAAGGCATGTTTATTGGGGAGACCTCCTACGTTTGGGGCCCGGAGGTTTTGACGGACGACATAGCCAAGGAACTGACGGAACTAATGCTGCTGCGAAAGCCGTGGGAGGAGCGCAGCGATGCGTTCAAGCGCTTCGCCAGCGGGAAGAACCCGTTCGAGACGCGCTGGAACTTCCTCGTGGGTAAGTCCACCGAACCCAAGTGGGTCGACGGCCAACTGATATATGAGGAGACGCCGTTCGGCGCAGTCGCGCACGTATCGCACATATTCGGCAGCATGGCGAACCTAGCGTACCATTACTGGCTGACATACGAATACACCGGCGACGAAGCCTTCCTGCGCAGGCAAGCCTACCCCATGCTTCGCGGCGTGACGGAATTCTTCCGCACGTATCCGAACCTGGTTAAGGAAGATGACGGACTGTACCATGTTTTGTACAGCAATCATGGCGAGAGCTATTGGGGCGCGAAGGATACGCTCGACACCATGTCGGGTATGCATGGCATATTCCCCACCGCTATACATGCCGCGAAACTGTTGGGCATCGACGCAGACAAAATCCCGCTGTGGCAGGAGATACTCGACCATTTGGCGCCCATGCCCACCAGCGAGGATACCGAGTGCGACGTCGAGATCCCGGAAGACGGTTCGGTCGTATGGGTTGGAGCCAGGGGTCACGCCCTGCTCAACTATCGTGAAGGCAAGCGCGTCCGCCCAAACCCGTGCACATCGTTCGATCTATGCAACCTGCAGACCGAGGAAGCGAATCCCGCATACTACACGATTGGGCGCAACATGATAGATCGGATCAAGCGCGGTTACGGTGCGGACGACCAACGCTGGTACGCTAGCGAGATGTCGTCGTTCCCCAGGATATTCGCGGCGATGGGCGAGGGCGAATTGTTACTGGATAACATCGTCCGTCAGCTCAACAGTGAGTGCGCCGAGCAGGAGCATTGCTTCTACGACTGGAACGGCAGCCAGGCCGTTTACCGCAACCGTCTTACAGCGCGCGAAGGGATCAACGCCATCAGCGCCCAGCGTCTAGGCAACGCCGCGGCCGGTCTGCAAATGGGATTGATGCAGTGCTCCGGCGGAGCGCCGACATTGCCGCCCGTTATACGCGTGTTCCCCGCCTGGAAGAAGGGCTGGGACGCGTCGTTCGAGTTACACGCCAGGGGCGGGTTCGTCGTCTCGTCCGCGATGCAGGGCGGCCATGTGCAATACATCTGCATAAAAGCGACGCGCGACGCCAAGCTGACCCTTGCCAACCCATGGAAGGAAGCGACCGACGGCGAGAAGCAATTCACCTGCGGGAAGATCGAGTATGACATGAAGGCCGGCGAGACGGTTTCGTTCTATGAGGTTCATCAATTATGATTATCACCGCGAACGTCGTCCAGGGCGCGCTGAAAGGCGTGCCCATGGACGGGTTTACATTGTTCAAGGGAGTGCCATACGCCGCGCCTCCCGTCGGGGGACTCAGGCTGGCGTCGCCTAAGCCCGCGCCAAGCTGGCAAGGCGTAAGGCCAGCCGACCAATTCGGCTGCCGCTGCCCGCACCAGGATCACCTGCCCGGCAGTTTCTACCAGAAAGAGTTCTTTAGAGACGCCGCGTTCATGCCGCCGATGAGCGAGGATTGCCTGTACCTTAACATATGGACCCCCGCCGCTAGCGCGGATGAGCGCCTGCCCGTCGCAGTATACATCCATGGCGGCGGCTACGTCGAAGGCAGCGGATGCGACGCCGAGTTCGACGGCGAAGCCTTATGCAAGCAAGGCCTGGTTATGATTACCATAAACTACAGGCTGAACGCGTTCGGGTTCCTCGCGCATCCATGGTTGACCGCGGAGGCGGGACGGTCGGGTAATTACGGCATACTCGACCAGATCGCCGCGCTGGAGTGGGTTAGGGACAACATAGCGTCCTTTGGCGGCGATCCAAACCATGTGACGATATTCGGGCAGTCAGCAGGCGCGTTGTCCGTGCAGACCATCATATCCTCTCCGCTTGCGACAGGCTTGGTTCATGGCGCGGTATTGCAGAGCGCGGGAGGATACGACACGGGCATAGCGAACGATAGGACGCTAGCCGAAGCGGAATTGATGGGTATAGAGTTTGCTGAGATGTGCGGCGCGGAAACGTTGGAGCAGCTGCGCGCCCTCCCAGTCAAAACCATTGTGAAGAACGTCCGAATCGTATGTCAGCGTAGGCGAGGCCTATCGTTCGCCCCAGTCGTGGACGGATATCTGCTAAGAAAAGGCTACGACGCCATAGTAGATAGCGGCGATCACCTCGACATACCATACATGATAGGTCTTACCGAGAATGACATAGGTATGACTGCCCGCATGCTGGCTAGCGGCGAGAAGAGCCGACTCTACCGTGGCTGCGTCCAGTGGAGCCTGAAGAACGCCCAGCTTGGAAGAAAGCCAGCCTATGTGTACTATTTTACCCACAAGCCGCTGGGCGACGGCGCGGGCGCGTTCCACTGCGCGGAACTATGGTACATGTTTGGCCTGCTCCACCGCAGCTGGCGGCCAAAGAACGCAGCCGACTACGCCCTAGAAAAGGATATGGTCGCCGCATGGTCGAACTTTATCAAGCGAGGCGACCCGAACGGGGATGGAGCCCCCGAATGGATACCGTGCGCCGAACCGGAACGGTTCGTCAGGGTATTTGATTGATCGGCGTTAAGTTCAACTGGATAACGAAAGGATAGGATTATGAAGAAAGACTGCCGTCAACAATGGTGGAAAGATGCGAAGTTCGGCCTGTTTATCCATTGGGGGCTTTATTCCCAGCTGGCGGGTTCCTACCAAGGCAGACAGACCAGCAGCCTCGGCGAATGGATAATGAAACATTTCAATATCCCAGTCGCCGACTACGAGAAGATTGCCGGCGACTTCAACCCCACGGGATTCAACGCCGACGAATGGGTTGCGTTAGCGAAGGACGCGGGCATGAAGTATATAGTTATAACCGCCAAACACCACGATGGCTTCGCTATGTACCATTCCCAATGCTCGAAGTATAATATCGTCGACGCGACGCCATTCGGCCGAGACCCGATAGCCGAGCTTGCCGTTTCATGCAAGCGCGAGGGAATCAAGCTGTGCTTCTATTATTCCCAGGCGCAGGACTGGCACGAGCCGAACGGATTCGGCTACGGTACGCCTAACGAGGAAAAGGATTTTGACGAATACCTCCAGAATAAGTGCAAGCCGCAGCTGAAGGAACTGCTCACCCAGTACGGCGACGTCGGCTTGATATGGTTCGACACGCCTCAGACTATGTCATTCGAGCAGAGCAAAGAGGTTAAGGACTATGTCAAATCCATACAACCCAATTGCATAGTCTCCGGCCGCATCGGCAACACGCTGGGCGAATACATGTCCACCGGAGACAACCAGATCCCCATCCTGCCATACGACGGCGACTGGGAAGTCCCTGCTACGCTCAACGACACGTGGGGATATAAGTTATTCGACCATAACTGGAAGTCCCCCGAGCAGGTTCTGCGCCTGCTATTCAAGGTTAACGGGCGTGGCGGTAACTATCTGCTCAACGTCGGCCCGGACGATAAGGGGGTCATCCCGCAGGGCAGCGTCAATATCCTGCGGGAGGTCGGTCAGTTCGTCCGCGCAAACGGCAAGGCGATATACGCCACCCAGCCCGTGTGGGGTTATCCCTACGAAGCAGACAACTATTATATGACATCAACTAAAAACCATCTGTATATCCATGTCCTTAAAGGCTCGAACGTCGGCGGACTGATGCTCTCAAGCCCCATCAAGAGTGTGACTATGCTGGCGGATGGCGCGCCTGTGGAGTACAGCCAGTCATTCGCGCCTACGTCCGGGCAAGGTCATGTGCGGTGCAGGCTGCCGGAAAGCAAGGGCGAGTTATGCCGGACGGTGGATTTCGAACTGGAGACAGAGACTCCCCAGTTCGGGTCGCTGGATAATCTATAGTAACACAGACGGCAATCAGTGCGGGACGCGGGCGGCGATCTACCGCCCGCGTTCGTTCGAGGTTTACCTGGCGCCGTGGCGCGCGTTATAGCGGGAATCAGTCATGCTGCGCACCCCATTGACTGGGAATATCCGGGCACCCCATCCGCCGCTTGACTGCCCTCACCTCGACATAGCATCCGCATAGTCGGCATATGCCGGAGACAATATGCCCGCATCTCGCGCATGTTTCCAATCGCGCCTTGTACGCGGCGTCGCAGACGCGCAACCCGGACGGTATCGAAGCGACATACTCCGATACCGTCCTCATCAGTTCTTGCTGGGATGGATCGTCGCGCAATAGGCATCGGCATATGCGCGTATCCGTGCCGTCGCCCCTACGAACGATGTCGCTCATTTAACCATTTATCGTCAGCGCGGCGACAGAACACGGCGGCATCGTAACGGATAGGGTGTTGTCGTTGTTGATTGACACGGTCAGTTCCTTCGGCTCGACCGCATTCTTGTCCTCAAACGTGTTATGCGCGTTGATTCCGCCGGTGATCACGCGCCCGGTTGCGGATTTCGCGGTGAAACCCTCAATGCCGTCAAAGCCAACGATGCTTATGCGAATCTCTTCACGCTCTGTCATGGACAGATTGGCCGCCGTCGCCGTCAGAACGCCGTCTTTCACGGACGCCGACGCGCTGATCCTGCGCAGCCCATTGGACAGAACGCCGCTGGATACGTCGCATGCCGCCTCGGTCGCGTCCTGGTGCGCTTTGTATAGGTCGAATACATGGTATGTCGGCGTGAGCAGCATGTCCGCGCCATCGGTGAGCAGTACGGATTGAAGTACGTTGACGGTTTGCGCGAGGTTCGCCATGACCACGCGGTCGCAGTGGCGGTTGAAAATATTCAGTGTCAGCGCGGCGACGACCGCGTCGCGCATGGTGTTCTGCTGATAGAGGAAGCCTGGGACGGTGCCGCGCTCAACGTTGTGCCAGCAGCCCCACTCGTCCACGATCAGCCCGATGCGGCGATCAGGATCGTATTGATCCATGATGGCTCGATGCTTGACGATCAATTCATCCATGAAACTGGCTTTTGCCAGCGTTAGATTATACGTCGCTTCATCGGCTTCCGTCGCCCAGCCTTTATTCTCCCATGAGCCAACCACGGTATAATAATGCAGCGTGAGCGCGTTCATGAACCGACCCGCCTGCTTCATCAGCACGTCCGTCCAATTGTAATCATCTGCGCTCGGGCCGCAGGCGATGCGCGTAAGCTTGTTTTCCCCATAATCCCGACAATAGGTTTGAAATTGGCGGAACAGGTCGGCATAATACTCGGGTCGCATATTCCCGCCGCAGCCCCAGTTTTCATTGCCCACGCCCCAGTATTTCACGCCGTAGGGATCCCTTCGCCCATTCGCCCGGCGTTCGCGCACGATGGTGGAATCACCGTCGCTGTTGAGGTACTCCACCCATTCGCTCATCTCGCGGATTGTTCCGGAACCGACGTTCCCGTTTACGTACGGTTCGCAGCCGATTTGCCGGCACAATTCCATGAACTCATGCGTGCCAAACGAGTTGTCCTCAACAACGCCGCCCCAATGTGTGTTGACCATGCGCTTGCGCGTCTCCTGCGTACCAACGCCGTCGCGCCAGTGATATTCGTCCGCGAAGCATCCGCCCGGCCAGCGCAGCACGGGAACCTGAATCTTCCTCAAAGCGTCGACAACATCCGTCCGCATCCCGTTTTCGTTGGGGATGGGACTATCCTTGCCGACAAACATGCCCTGATAGACGCATCTCCCCAGATGCTCGGAGAAGTGTCCGTATATGTTGCGGTTGATGATCCCCTTACTGACGTTCGGGCGTATGACCAGCGTGCTCATAGCATTCCCTCCGATTAATCTACCATCGATTTGCCATTTTTCGCGTATAACCGCCAGCGGGAAAGGTTTTCATGGCGGAAACGATCCTATTTCGCCGCCGGACGCTCCTTCGCCTTGTCCGCCTCCGCCGCGTTCTTGCGCGCCGCGTCCTTGTCGGCTGCCATTTCTTCCACCGTCTTGGTATGCAGCCGCGCGGCTCCCTCGGTGACGATCGGCGGGATCAGCGTGCCCGCGGCTTCCGCTTTCGACCAGCGTTGCTTGGCGCGCTCAATCTCCTCAGCGTATTGGGGGAGCCATTCCGCCTCCTCGATGAGCATCTCGTCCACCATTTGGCAAATTTCCCTTGTGCCGCACACCGCGCCGACCAATGGATCCATCATCATGGCCTGTCGCAGCAGCTGGATATCCGCGCGCACCGCCGCCTCCACGGCCAGGCGCTGCACGGTTATGTTGCTCAGGCACGCCGCCGCGCAGCCCAGGGGCAGGTCGCCCAATATGGGGATGTTGATGCCGTGGGTATCCACATAACCGGGTACTTCGACAATGGCGTCCGGCGGTAAGTTGGTGATACACCCCTTGTTCACCATGTTGAAATGCCCGCGGTAGACGCGTCCGGTTTCGAGGCTCTCAATGATGTAACTGCCGTGTTCGCGCCCGCGCTTTTCGTAGGCATACTCCTTAGGCGGCTCCTTGAGCCAGTTGGGGAAGTCCGTCTCGAACCAACGGCGCCCTTCCGTGCACACGCGCAGGTATCCGCCCGTCTCGCCGTTGATCCACACGCCTAGGTCGATCCAGTCCTGGATCTCTCCGGTGCGTTTGCGATACCAGGGTACGTATTCGGACAGGTGGCCGTTGGATTCGGTGGAGAAATAGCCAAACCGCTTCATCATGTCGATACGGACTTTCTCTGTCTTGCTGGTTTCGGGATCAGCTTCCAGCGCGGCTAGCAGCTTGCCGTTCAGCTCCTCGCCGTCGTGTTTGACGGACAGATACCACGTCATATGGTTGATGCCAGCGGCGACGATGTCAATATCCTTCATCTCGTAGCCCAGTACACGAGCGATCATATCATGCCCGCCCTGAACGCCATGGCACAGACCGACGGTGGGCACGCCGCCGTATTGGTTGCAATACCAGGTGACCATGGCGTTCGGGTTGGAATAATTTAGCATGATGCAGCCGGGCGACGCCACCTCGCGGATGTCCTTGCAGAAGCCTTCCATCGCGGCGATGTCCCGCTGGGCGTACATGATGCCGCCCGCGCAAAGGGTGTCGCCCACGCATTGATCCACGCCGTATTTCAG
>JAITDK010000017.1 GCA_031282605.1 Oscillospiraceae bacterium | reverse complement strand
CGCTATATACAACCTTACAAAGTTCCCGCTCAGCTTCTTCACGGGTCTGTCAGTGGCCGCGACCGTTCTCATATCGCAGTTCTACGGGGCGAAGGATCAAAAATCCTTGGATGAATCGGTTCATACCGCCGTCGCGTTCTCGGTGGCGGGCGGTCTGGCGTTATCAGTTACCGGGATAATAATAGCGGTTCCCTCGATGCGCTGGCTGAACGTGCCGGATGAGATCGTTCCGGATACGCTGACGTATGTGCGCGTCTGTTTCGGCGGCACTGTGGTATCGCTGGTATACAACATCGCGGCGGGGATTCTGCGCGCGGTGGGCGACTCCAGAACGCCGCTGCTCTATCTTGTCGTATGCAACTGCGCCAATGTCGCGCTGGATCTGCTGTTTATCGCGGTGTTTAAGTGGGGGGTCGCGGGCGCGGCGGTTGCGACGGTGGCGTCACAATTCGCCAGCGCCGCGCTGACTATCCGTCATCTGACTCGCGCTGATATGCCGTGCAAATTGGACTTGAGGCGTGTTCGCTTTCACTTGCCGATCTTAAAGAAAATACTGCGGATCGGCGTTCCGATGTCGCTGCAGAATATACTGTATCCTATATCCAACATGGTCGTGCAGTCCAGCATCAACGCGTACGGCGTAGACAGCATCGCCGCCTACGCCCTGTGCGGCAAGCTGGATATGATAGTGTGGGTAGCCTCCGCCGCGCTTAGCAATACAAGCTCAACGTTTGCGGCGCAGAACTATGGCGCGAAGGCGTATGACCGTATCAAGCGCGGCACGCGTATATGCCTGGGATTGACCGCGCTGATCATCGGCGCCGTCAGCGCGGTTCTGTTCGTCTGGTCCAGACCGCTGGGAATGATGATAATCGGCGACCGTATCGTTCTTGACATGTGCGCGGATATCATGCGGTTGATGGCGCCGTTTTATGTTATGTATGCGCTGGGGGAGGTGCTGTCGGGCGCGCTGCGCGGCAAGGGCGAGACGTTCAAGCAGATGGCTGTCACACTGATAGGCACGTGCGGTTTCCGCGTCGCGTGGGCGCTGTTCGTGCCACGGGGACGCGCCTCGCTGCTGGGTTTGCTTACGTCGTATCCGGCGTCGTGGATTCTCACGACGGGCGCGCTGGCCGTGTTATACATGATCCACAAGGATAGACGGCAGGATCAAAAGTCATCGGAGTTGCGCATACCAAGCGACAGCGGAAACCATCCCTGCGGCTCGTTCGCGGCCGAAAACAGCAGCGACTCGCGCGAGAATAACGCGGTCTGAGCCTGCGCGCGCGTCATGTTCACGTCGATGTCGCGGTTGTCACGCCTAACGGATGCGCCGCGTCCCGCGACTTCGAGCGTTAGCGGCGGATCGCTCTCAACCTGGATCTTCCATCGCCCGTCGGGCATCGGGTGGGTAAGCCGCTTCAACGCCAGCGCCGCGCCTACGGTCGTTTCCCAATCAATGACATGGAGTTTTATCTCGTCCGTTAGTTCAAGCCTCTCGCAGAAGTCGGCGGCCTCACGCTGCAGCGCGGCGTCATAAACGGGTATCTCTATTTTGAAATCACCCTTCACGCTATGCCACGCCTTAATGAACGGCTTCGCATACCGGGCAGGATTATTAAGCACGAGTTCGGACACGTCGCCGCTCCTCGCGACGGCATAGCCGACGCACTCGCCGCCGTCCATAACCGCGACCAGCTCCGCACCCCACGACTGGCATATGATCAGGAAATTCTCCTTCGACCGGGATCCGGTTACGGCCTGCCTGTCATACAACCCGAACATCCCGTCGATCAGCGGATCATCGTTATCGATTATCGTTTTGAACGATATCCCCGACGCGTCGATGCCGCCCAGCGCGTGTCGGATATTGTCGCCAATAACGGAATGTCTCGCCTTCATTCCAGCGGGCGTGAAACCGAAATACCCATATCGCTGACGCCGCCCGCCCAGCGCGAGGTAGGCGTATCCTTCCCGCCGCGCCGTATCAATAGCCATGTTCATCAGCGCCTTCATCCCGCCATGACCCCGGTAATACGGATGCGAACTGACCGTGCCGATATATCCGATCGTGAACGCACGTCCCGCCACCTTCATCGGAACAGGCAGCATGGCGACCATCGCGCGGATGCGTCCGTCCTCGCGCGAGACGAAGTGCATATCGGGCCTGAACAGCGGCGCGTTTTCGCCATACACCTTCGGCAGCAGCCCAGCGAAATCGTGCGGCACGTGCGCCATACTGAACACCAGGTTCGCGAAATCAAGTATCTCCGCACGATCCTCGAACCGTGCGGTTTCGTATACAGCCATCGTTGTAAATCCTCCTACGCGCCTGTTTCGGCGCTTGTCTCGGCCTGCGTTCGATCCTCCCTGACGACGCGCGCGCCCAGCGCGTTGAGTTTGTCGGCGAAACGCTCGTAACCGCGGTCGATGTAGTGCGGATTGAGGATATCAGTCGCGCCGCGCGCCATCAGTCCGGCCACAACCAGCGCGGCGCCCGCGCGCAAGTCAGTCGCGGACAGCGTCGCGCCGGTCAATTCGGGCACGCCTTCGATCACCGCTACCCTGTCCATCACCTGAGCGCGCGCGCCCATTCGCGCCAGCTCGCGCAGGTGCTTGAATCGCGACTCGAATATGGTCTCCGTGATCAGGCTGACGCCGCGCGCCGTGCACAGCATCGCGGTCATCGGCTGCTGCAGATCGGTGGGGAAACCGGGATACACCTGGGTCTTGAGCGTCAGAGCGCGGCGTATACCCGTAGAGCGGACGCGGATCACGTCGTCGCGTTCGTCCACGCGCACCCCCATCTCCAGCAGCTTGGCCGACAGCGCCTCCATATGGGTGGGTATGCAGCCGCGTATCGTGACATCGCCGTTCGTGGCCGCCGCCGCTATCATCATAGTGCCTGTCTCAATCTGGTCGGGTATGATCGCGTAGGTTGAGCCGTGCAGCTTTTCCACGCCGTTTACACGTATCACATCGGTGCCCGCACCCTTTATCCGCGCGCCCATGCTATTCAGGAAGTTAGCGACTTCGACCACATGCGGTTCCTTGGCCGCGTTGAACAGTATGGTCTGTCCCTTAGCGCGGCACGCGGCCAGCAGCAGGTTGATCGTGCCGCCGACAGTCACCATGTCCAGATAAATCTCCGAGCCGACGAGCCTACCGCCCCGTCCGGCTTTCGCGCGTATCACGCCGTACTGATCCGTGACCGCCGCACCCAGCGCCCGCATACCCTTTATGTGCTGATCGAGCGCCCGCTCGCCGATGTCGCATCCGCCCGGATACGGCGCCTCCGCCTGCCCCCAGCGCCCCAGCAGCGCGCCCAACAGGTAGCTGGACGCCCTCAGCGCGTGCGCCAGGTCGTACCTTGGCGCGACGCGATTGACCGTACGCGGATCAACGCACAGCACGCGACCGCTGCGGGAAGTCTTAGCGCCGAGACATTCAAGCAGCTCTATCATCACGCGTACGTCTTCGATGTACGGCAGGTTTTCGATCGTCACCGGCTCGTCGCACAGCAGCGACGCCGCGATGACAGCCACGGCGGGATTCTTGCCGCCGCCTATCTCGACCTCGCCCAGCAGCGGCCTGCCGCCCTCGATGATCCAGCGCCCGCAGACTATCTCGTCAGTCATCACGGCCGCCTCCACATCCCGAGCAGCCGGCGCAGCCGCCGCTGCATCCTCCGCGCCCGGCGTCCGATCCGGCCATGCCGAACAGGCAGCGCCCCTCGTACGCGCGCTCGGTATCACCGCCGCACTTGGGGCACTTCACCGCGCTCAGCCTGTCAAGGCGCGACGCGCTCACCAATTCGTCAAACACAGCCTCGCATTTACCGCATCGGAATTTCAACAGCGGCATAACGATCACTCCCCGATTCATCCAAAAGTCCGGCCAACAAAACCCTAAGCAACATATAAACGCGCAACCTCCGCGAAATCTTGCAAAGACGCTCGGTCTATGTTAATATGTTCCAGTAAACCGTACGCGGATTCCGCCGCGATCCGACACGAACGGCGGCGGTCATTAAAGCGCGATCATTAACAGGAGGGCTTATGACGATTAAACAGGTATCGGTGTTTATAGAGAATTCGCCTGGGACGCTGGCTAAGGTCACGCGGCTGCTGGCGGATAAGGGGTTCGACTTGCTCGCGCTGACGCTGGCGGACACAGAGAGGTTCGGCATACTGCGCTGCCTGGTCAAGCGGCCCGACGAGGCCGTAAAGGCGCTGACCGAAGCGGGCTTCACCTCGCGTATAACGGAGGTGCTGGCCGCGCTGGTGCCCGACCAGCCCGGCGGATTAGCCGTGGTGCTGGAGGCGCTGCGTGAGCAGAACATCAGCCTCGAATACTGCTACTCGTTCGCCCGGTCGATCGATTCGGACGGCGGAAACGGCGCGGCGATCGTGTTCCGCGTCGAGAACGTCGGCGGCGCGGTCACGGCGCTCAAGGACAGCGGCGTCATTCTGATTGATTCGGTCCGGCTGGACAATCTGTAACCGATGCGCAACACGCGATTGATCATCAACCTGAACGCGATCGCCCACAACGTCCGCGCGCTGCGCGCCGTCGATCCGTCGAACCCGCTGATGGCGGTCGTCAAGGCGAACGCTTACGGCCACGGCGACGTTGACGTCGCGCGCGCGGCGCTGGCCAATGGCTGTACGGCGCTGGGCGTCGCCATCGCCGAGGAGGGCGTGAGACTGCGCCAGGCGGGGATATCCGCTCCGCTATTGATACTGGGCACGCCCGATCCCGCCGCGCTGGACGAGGTAATCGCGCACCGATTGACTCAGACGGTATTCCTGCCCGAGCACGCCGCGATGCTGGACAAGGCCGCCTCGCGGATGGATTCGACGGCGTTCGTGCATCTGAAGGTGGATACCGGAATGAATCGTATCGGCGCGCGCGGCAAGAGCCTCGACGCGCTGGCGGACGCCGTGGACGCGGCGGATCATGTCCGCGTGACGGGGATGTTCACGCATCTTGCCGCGTCAGACTCGCTGGACTCGGACGACATGGACTATACGCGCGCGCAGATCGCCGCGTTTATGAGCGCGGTTCTCTTTATGAAGGAACGCTTCGGCCCGATAGTGGCTCACGCCGCGAATAGCGCGGGGTATCTGGCATGGCCGCAGTCGCGGCTAGATATGTCGCGGCTGGGTATCGCGCTGTACGGCGCGCCGCCGCTGCCGACCAACGTTCCTGTGCGCCCCGCCATGCGCTGGGTCACTCAAGCCGCCAACATACATGATATTCCCGCAGAGTCCTGCGTGGGTTACGGTCGCTCGTTCACCTGCGCGCGTGAGACGCGCGTTATGACGTTCCCCGTCGGATACGCCGACGGGTATCACCGCGCCTTGTCCAACAAGGGTTTCGTGCTCGTTCGCGGCGTAAAGGCTCCAATAATAGGCCGCGTGTGCATGGATCAATGCATGGCCAACGTGACCGGAATCCCCGGCGTGTCGGTCGGGGACGAGGTAGTGCTGCTGGGTTCGCAAGGCGGAGACGCGATTACGGCGGATGAACTGGCCGGATGGGCGGGCACGATCAGCCATGAGGTGTTCTGCGCCGTGTCGCCGCGAGTGCCGCGCGTAGTGATCCCCGCCGCTTGACATGGATCGCGCCGCGCTGCTCCGCCGCATAGCCGAGACGACCACCCCGGAGAGCCGCGCGAATGATTCGGCGTCTATAACGGGGTTCATACTGTCGTCAGAGGCTTGGCGGGTCGCACGCCGCGTGTTCTGTTATATCTCGATTGGTATGGAGGTATCCACCGCACGACTGATCCACGCTGCGCTTGATCAAGGCAAGCTAGTATGCGCGCCGCGCGTGCTAGCGGAACCAGGGCTGATGGAAGCCGTCATATATAACGGAGAATCGCCGCCGCGCGGCAGATACGGCGTTCCGTCGCCGCATGGCGCGGCTGTGGTTTCGCCTGAATCGATTGATCTGGTTATCGCTCCCGGCCTGGCGTTCGATTTGAGCGGTTCTAGAATCGGGCGGGGCGGCGGGTATTATGACCGTTTCCTCGCGAGATGTCCGGCGTACCGTATCGCGCCGGCGTTCGAATGCCAGCTGCGCGGACATATCGACGTCAATCCATGGGATCAGCGGATGCACGCGCTCGCGCTGCCGAACGGTTTAATTGTTATAGGAGATAGAGTATGAGTCAGAAGGGTAAGGGCGGTTCGGTTGGACTGCGCCCGCGCGGGGGAGTCGTCATTGTCGCGCTAAAGATACTGGGGTTCACCGCCGTGCTGGGGTTTCTGGGGCTGATGTTCGCTCCGGTGCTGATGAGCGATAACGCCGCGCTGCGCACCATCATGAACGCCGCTACGCTGCTGGGCGCGGGCGCGCTGTATTTCCAGCTCGGAGCGTCGGCGGGCGAGGACGACTGCAAGACGGACTTCCTGCGCGTTAAGGCGAAAGCCATTACCCCGGATGCTTTGCGCGCTCCGCGGGCATACTCGCGCGGCAAGACGCTGCTGGGCGCGCTGCTGGGCGCGTCTCCGTTCGTCATATTGGGGGTCGTCGTGGCGGTTAACGCCGTTCCGTACACATACGCGCTGCAGGATCTGCCAGGCTGGCTGAACGCGTATATGCGTCAGCCGGACGTGGGTCGCGCGCTGGAGTATTACAACCGTGAGGTCGTCACGCCGATAACCGACTGGCTGCGTATCGGCGTGCGGTTCGCTATACTGCCGTTTGTGTACTTGATCGCGTCGATGGGCGACGAGGCGTCGCTGCTGCTGGATCGCGTCAGCCCGCTGCTGGCGCTGCCGCTGCCCGCGTGCTACGCGATCGGTTACTTAATAGGGCCAGCGCGATTCGATAAGACTCGCAAGTTCATCGAATCCGTAAAATCCAAACCACGCATGCGCCTGAAAAAAAAGGCGCACGAGACGCGCAAACGCAAAGACGATCGCAACCAACTTATTTAGCCGATGCGGATTATAGGCGGAACCGCGCGAGGACGGTCGCTGGTCGCGCCGGACGGGCGGGATACGCGGCCTACGCGCGACATGGTTCGCGAGGCGTTGTTCGACATCTTGACCGGGCGCGTGGAGGGCGCGCTGGTGTTGGACGCGTTCGCGGGTTCAGGCGCGTTGGCGTTGGAGGCGGTCAGCCGAGGCGCGGCCGCCGCGGTAATGGCGGAACGTTCGACCAAGGCCATCGCCGTCATCCGGCGCAATATCGCCTCTGTCGGTATGGCCGAACGCACGCGGCTGATTGCGCTCGATTGGGAACGCGCGGCGCGAACCCTTCGCTCTGAAGGCGCGCGCTTCGACCTGATTATGCTGGATCCGCCGTATGCATGGCCGGACACACGGGGATTGCTGGCCGCCGCCGCGACGCTGGCCGTACCCGGCGCGTGGATCACGCTGGAACATGGCCGGGGTGATCCGCCCGATCCGCCCGACGGTTTGACGCTCGTTAAGTCGCGTTCGTACGGCGATACCACGCTTAGTTTTTATGAGGTTCCTGAGACTTTGGGTTCATAAAGGATAGTCGTTATGAGCGTATGTTTGATACCCGGCAGTTACGATCCGATCACGCGCGGGCATGTGGACGTCATACAGCGCGCCGCTGTTTTGTTCGGCGACGTGGTCGTCGCTATACTGCGCAATCCGGAAAAGCGCGGCTGGCTTACGTGGGATCAGCGAGAGGCTCTGGCGAGGGCGGCGCTGACCGGCATTCAGGGTGTGAGCGTCATTCAGTTCGAGGGGCTGGCGGTGGACTGTGCGCGCGCGAGCGGCGCGCGGGTAATCGCGCGGGGGATCAGGTCGATCCAGGATTTCGAGTATGAGGCGGCCATGGCGCGAGCCAACCGTGAGTTGTCGGGCGTTGATTCAATCGAGACGGTATTCCTCGCGGCGGATCCTTCGCTCGCGCATTGGTCCAGCAGCGCGGCGCGGCAGCTGGCGGCGTTCGGGGGGGCGCTCGCGGCCGTCATACCGTCCGGATCGCTGGAATTATTAACGCAATATATACTAGATATGCGCACAACGGCAGGGGGGAAGAGTTAAATGGAGATGGAAGTCTATAACCTGCTCAACGAGCTGGAAGGTATGCTGGAGAATTGCAGGAAGGTGCCGTTTGCGGCGTCGTACATGATCGACCGCGACGCCGCGCTGGAAGTGGTGACGGCGATCCGCGACGCGCTGCCGGTGGAGTATCGCGACGCGCTTAATCTGGTTCGTCAAGAGAGTCGGATCATCCAGAACGCGACACGCCAGGCTGACGGCAAGATAGCGGACGCGGATAGCCAGGCGCGAATGGTGCTGCAGGAGGCGCAGGACAAGGCGGATCAGCTGATAGCGGATGCGGAGGCGCACGCGAAGGAGCGCGAGTCTCGCGCGGCGGATCAGGCCAACAGGACGCTTGAGGCCGCCGAACGCAAGGCCGAGGAGCGCACAAACCAGACGGCTATACTGAAACGCGCGGAATCGCAAGCCAACGAGTTGATTCAGAAAGCGCAAGGCGACGCCCAGCGCGTTTACTTGGCGAACCTGGATTACTGCGAGGATCTGTTAAAACAGGTAGAGGACAAGGCCATTGAGATAGCGGATAAACTGAGGCAGAGTCGGAACGAACTGGCGGAAGGGCGATAATGCTTGCGGTAGCGTCACGATGCGTCGAGAGGGAGGGATTCCCCCCTCTCGACGCTTATAATTCCGTATGAACGCGTATGCCCGGCAGCCTTGCCGCCAGTGCCTCGCCGAACGGACGCGCCGTTCCGGCGGCCGACGCCCCCAGCACCACGCACTGCGCGCCTATCTTCGCCGCCAGCGCGGTAATCGCCTCTAGCGGCCTATCGTTATGCTCGACGATCATATCCGCACTGAACGCCCGCGCCGTCCTATACAGAAAATCCAGCGCCTGCGCGTCATCCGTCCCGCACTCGCCGTATAGCAGCGGCTGATCCATCGGCGCGACATGCACCACGGACAGCTTACCGCCGTCGGCAATCATGCCGCCCACGCGTATCAGCCTCTCGCACTGGCGCTGCGCCGTTACGCATACCATTACGCGCATCGGCTTATGTCCGCCGCTCATGATAGGACTCCGTCACCGCGCCGAACGCTCAGCGCGATAACATCGTTGCCGTGCGCCGTAATGCTCAGCGTGTCGCCGATACGCCATTCAGGCATAGGCTTCTGCGCGTCCCAGTAGAGCAGCCGCTCGTCCTTAGGATCATCGGCGGCGCCGACGTTCACCACGAACGGATAACAGTCGATCCCCTCGCGGAACGTGATCTGTTCGTCGTTCACCCGCGCCAACCGTCCCACGATCGACCTGGACAGCCCGGTGTGTATCTCCCGCATGTGGCGGCGGTATGCCAGCACTGGAGTGATTTTCATTCCCCATAGGAAGACGCCCAGTCCCCCAAGCGCGACCGTAACCAGCATCGTCGCCCACTGGATACGCAGCGCGATCGTTGGTATCAGCGCCGCCACGCTCACGCCGGCGAACACCCCAGCCATGATCCACGATCGCTTCAACTGCCTCGACAGCGCTGCGTCGTCATCGGCGGTGTATACCACGTCGGGATTATCTAGCACCGGGAACGTTTGTCCTTTATTCTGCGCCATGTCCATTCCCCCAAATTATGATTGCGAATATAGTGCGCGTTCCATCATCAAAACGATTAACACTGTCAAGAGTTTCCGCCGAATTGAGATCTCCTTGCATTGTTCACAATTTTATCGCTATTTGATTACAACTACGCTGGAAGTCAGCGAGCCGTCACCCCTCCTGCGCTCCTGCGACGCGGCGTTCAGCGAGGCCAGCGCTTCCGCGCGCATATCCAGCCGAAATACCGGATCATACCGATATCGCCCGACCTTATGGATAATAGGTATCCTTGAACCGCGGCCTATCATCCTCATCAGCGGCCTCGCCGACTCACGAAAACCCAGCAGCCGCGCGTATTCCGGTTCGGGATGAGCCGCCGCCAGTTCCTTTGTAACGCCCAGCGCGGCCTGCGCCAGTATTCGCGAGATCCTAGCGTAAGTATATCGCTTGCACTTCACCCGCGCTATCAGCTCCTCGCGGGTCGCCGCAAAGCCGGCGGCGTCAAGTATCCTATGCTCCAACCCTTCGCCGACATCCGCCGCCAGCGCCAAGGCTTCGACGGGCATTGTCCTTAACATACCTATTATGAACGAATCCATGTTCGCGGTAAATCGCAACGCGCCGCCCGCACCGTTGATAATCTCGTACACATCTTGCGGCACGTACGGCTGGACCGCGTCTGCGTCGGGCAGCATCGAACGCAGTTCGCTTGCCGAAATGACAGCCAATCCGGCCGCGACCGAACATGAACGCGGCGCGCGCTGGATCGCGATCGGCCGCATCGCGCTGTTCATCGACTCCAGCGCGCGCCGATACTCCGCGCCCAATACCACGTTGGGCATGTTGGGCAGCCCGCGCGCCCGCGCGAACGACTCGCCCCGCGCCAACCTTTCATGTAAATGCTCGACGACCGCCGGGTCGGATTCATCCATCGCGCACGCGGCGTCCAGCGCGGCGATATCCTCGCACCCGAACGACAGCCAGTCGCATACCCCCAGCGCGTCCAACAGCGCGACCGCACCCCGCGCGAACGCCCTCGCATCCCTTACCGCGAACAGCGTCGGCAGTTCGAACACAGCGTCCGCGCCGTTCATCAGCGCCATGCGCGCGCGGGCATGCGCGTCCAACACCGCCGGTATCCCACGCTGGGTAAACGCGCCGCTCATCACGCACACGATGTAACCGCATCCAGTCCGCGCGCGCGTCTCGCTCAGCTGATACGCGTGTCCGTTGTGGAACGGGTTATACTCGCAGACGACTCCGGCGGCCAATCCCATTTTACACGCCATTTGCGACTGAACAGTAAACGTTTTGTTACAGCCCTTTCAATTATTACCCCGATCGTGTACAATAACGAGGTTGCAATCAAGCGAATAAAATGTATCACGGATAAGGAGGATTGTCCATGCCGATATTGGATTCCATCAACGAGAAGGCCCGCGCGGCGCAAAAACACATCGTGCTGGCCGAGGGCGGCGAACCGCGCACCGTTCAGGCGGCGGCGCGGATCACCCAAGATGGGCTGGCGAAAATAACGCTGTTAGGGGATCCCTCGGCGATCAAGGCCGAGGCCGCGAAGCACGGTTCCGACATCAGCGCGTGCGCGATAATCGACCCCGAAACATCCGAGTTGACGCCTAAATACGCCGACACGTTGTATGAACTGCGCAAAGCGAAGGGCATGACACCCGAGCAGGCCGCGAAGCTGGCGAAAGATCCCCTATACTTTGGCACACTGATGATCAAGCTGGGTCACGCCGACGGCATGGTCACGGGCGCTGTGCACTCGACTGGCGATGTGCTGCGTCCCGCCCTTCAGATCATCAAGACGAAGCCTGGCATATCGGTCGTCTCCTCCTGCTTCCTTATGGAGCTGCCGGATAATCAATACGCGCCGGACGGACTGCTGGTGTTCGGCGACTGCGCCGTCATCCCCGACCCGAGCGCGGATGAGCTGGCGGCGATCGCCATAGCCAGCGCGGCCACGGCCAAGACGCTGGGCGGGTTGGATCCCAAGGTCGCCCTGCTCTCCTTTTCCACGAAGGGCAGCGCGAAGCATGACCGCGTTGCCAAGGTGCAAGAGGCCGCCGCGAAGGCGAAATCCCTCGCGCCCGATCTCAAGCTAGACGGCGAGCTGCAGGCTGACGCCGCGCTGGTTGAATCCGTTGGGCAACTGAAATCCCCCGGCTCTCCAGTAGCGGGTCGCGCGAACGTGCTGGTCTTCCCCGACCTGGGCGCGGGCAACATTGGGTACAAGCTGGTTCAACGCCTTAGCGGAGCGGAGGCATACGGCCCGATCATACAGGGCTTGGCCAAGCCGGTAAACGATCTGTCGCGCGGCTGCAGCGTTGGCGACATAGTCGCGATGACGGCTATCACAGCCGTGCTGGCTGCGGCCGAGTGAGGGCGAACCATATGAATATATTAGTAATCAACGCCGGATCATCCTCGCTCAAGTATCAGTTGATCGACATGACGACCGAATCGATCCTGGCGAAGGGACTGTGCGAGAGAATCGGCATCAACGGATCGAATATCGAACAGAAAGCGGGCGGCAAGCTATACAAAAAGACGCTGCCGCTGAAGAATCACGTTGAAGCGTTCGGCGCGTTGGTCGACGCGCTTACCGACGCCGAATATGGCGCGGTGCCCGATCTATCGTCGATCGGCGCCGCGGGGCATCGGGTAGTGCATGGCGCGGAGGCGTTTACCGGCTCCGTCTTGATAGACGATACCGTCATGCAGGCGCTGCGCGATAATATCCCGCTCGCTCCGCTGCACAACCCCGCGAATATAATGGGCATTGAGGCGTGCCGCGCCGTTATGCCCGGCGTGCCGATGGCCGCGGTATTCGACACCGCGTTCCACCAGACGATGCCGCGCCGCGCGTACCTATACGGCCTGCCATACGAATACTACGAGCAGTACAAGATCCGCCGCTATGGTTTCCATGGAACCAGCCATCGCTACGTGACGGCGCGCGCCGCACAGCTCCTCGGCAGACCCATCGAGCAGCTCAAGCTAATCTCGTGTCACATGGGCAACGGATCGTCGTTCACGGCCGTGGAGGGCGGCAGATCTATCGACACGACGATGGGTCTGACGCCGCTTGAGGGATTGATCATGGGCACGCGCAGCGGCGATATCGATCCGACCGTGATAGAGATGCTTATGACGTCTACCGGCATGAGCCTGGCCGACGTTATGTCGGTTCTAAACAAGAAATCCGGCTTGCTCGGACTATCGGCGGGGCTGTCAAGCGACTGGCGCGACGTTAAGATCGGCGCGCAAACGGGCAACGATGCAGCGCTGCGCGCTGCGGAAGTGTTCGCGTACCGCGCGAAGAAGTATATCGGCGGGTATATCGCCGCGATGAACGGGTGCGACGCGATCCTGTTCACGGCGGGCATCGGCGAGAACGACGGCTTCGCGCGCGCTCTGATACTCCAGGACATGGAGTATTTGGGCATAACGCTGGATCCCGAGCGCAACCAGACGCGAGAAGAAGCGCTAATCAGCGCGGATGAAAGCCGCGTGAAGGTGTTCGTAGTGCCGACCAATGAGGAACTAGCCATCGCGCGCGATACCCTCGCGCTAGCCGGCGCGGTCTACACTCGATATCATTCGCCCGCCATCGAAAGGAGCCTTGTGTGAACGAAACGAGCGATCAGAATCAGAACGGCCAAAACACGGACGATCAGCTGGGTCATCCAGGCGCGAAACATGGATCGTCGAACATGCGCAATTGGATAATCGGCGGACTAGCGCTTGTGTTTATCGTCGCCGTAGTGGAAGTCATCGTGTGGAAGGGCGTACAGCTGGTGTCCGACCCTGTCGTGATCAATATGAAACCGACGAACGTTCCCCTCTCTGAAGCGGCGGTGTACTACAGCTCGATGCTAGACGACTACGCGCAAGAGGGCTACGATACAACTGATCCAGACGTCCTCTCCGAGATAAAAACCGGGGCGCTGACCGCTCTGGCTCAGCGCAAGATCGCCGATCTCAAGATCGAGGAGCTAAAGCTGTACATAATAAGCGAAGAGGATCAGCTCAAGGTTCAGCAGGACGCGGAAACTGAGTACGAGAACGCTATAGTGATGTACGCGCCGTTCTTCCAGAATGAGGACGGCACGCTGACCGACGCAGAACTGCGCGTGGCCGTGGAGGAGTACTTCGACGAGCAGCAGATAACGCTTGAGAGTGTGAAGCAGTATTATCTGTCCGACATGCCCACGCAGAAATTGCTGGAGGGCATCTATGCGGACGTAACTATATCCGACGAGGATATAGAGGCCGATTACCTGGCTAGAGTAGCCGAGCAGAAGGTATCGTACGAAAACGACGTATTGAACTACGAGGTCGAAAGGGAGTATTACGGCACGGAAATGGTGTATATGCCGCCGGGATATCGAGGCATCCGGCAAATACTGCTGGCTGCGCCCGAGGATATCCAGGCCAAGCTGGATACGCTGCAGAGTGAATTGAGCGTGCTGCAGGAGGAGTTTTTTAACCTGAACGGGGGTGCGTCGCTAAATTCAAGCGTGGTAACGGATCCTGCGGCGCAGCACGTACCGACGCCCGATCCGGCGGCGGTAGCGGCGAAGAGCGCCGAGATTGACGCGAAAGCCGCCGAGATCGAGGAAACGCGCGCTGGAATCCCTGCCGCGCTAGAGGAGCGGATTCAGGAGATTCGCGATAAGCTCGAGTCCGGCTCGACATTCACCGAGTTGATTGAGCAGTATGGCACCGATCCCGGTATGACCGAGGAACCGGCCAAGTCGGTGGGTTATCCGGTTCACGAGCAGTCGATCACATACGACGAAGCGTTTCGGAATGGCGCGATGGCACTAGAGAATGTCGGAGATGTCAGCGAGCCGATACTCACGTCGTTCGGCGTGCACATCATTGAGTACACGCGCGACATACCGGAGGGCGCAATAGAGCAGACCGAGGCGGGCAAGGCTGCTTTCCGCGACGAGGTTCTCATCAACAAGCAGAACGCCGCAATCGACGCGCAGTTCGATATCTGGATGGAGGAGTATGAGGTTGTGATTCATCCGGAATTGCTGCAATAAGAGCGTAAGGGGATCGGCGCATACGCGCGATCGGGAGGTGTGCTGCGCGCCCTCGCTACGCTCAACTGACGCCCCCCTCCCGACCTCCCCCGGGGCTTGGAACGGGGGAACGGGTTGCGTTACGAGGTAGACTATCCAGGTACAACCGGCGATCCGAAG
>JAITDK010000008.1 GCA_031282605.1 Oscillospiraceae bacterium | reverse complement strand
AATCCGCCTCGCCCATGTGCCATCATGCCTTGTGCCGGCCATGACTTTACAACTTCCCCATTCCCCTCAAGTACAGCATAATTGCCAACGGGCAATGTCCAGCGGCCGGGCATTGCGGTAGATAAACGCGCGGCTTTTATTAAAGACGCTAGTCATTCGGATCATCCTCTTCTGCTTCTTTCTCAAAGATTGATCCTGATTTGCGAAAATATACTCGCTTGCCGCGACGACAAACTAAAGCGTCCCCTATGCAGAGCCACGATTCGTCATGATCCGCCCTGCCGATCACCGAGAGAATAATTCCGCCAACGGCAGATAAAGTATCGGCAGCAACGCGGCGGGCAGCATGTTCCCTACCTTGACGCGCATGACGCCTAGTAGGTTGATGCTGATGCCGACGATCAGCAGACCTCCGACCGCTGACATCTCCGCTATGACCGCGTCTGTCAGCAGCGGCGACAACACGCGGGCCAGCGCCGTAATGAGTCCCTGATACACAAACACCGGCAGCGCCGACAACAGCACTCCCGGACCCATCGTTGAGGCGAAGAACACCGCGCTTACGCCGTCCAGCGACGCCTTGGCGAACAGGGTCGCGTGCGCGCCGCTCAGCCCATCTTCCAGCGCGCCTAGGATTGCCATCGCGCCGACGCAGTATACCAGCGACGCGGTCAGGAATCCCTCGGCAAACGTAGAGGACGGGGTTCCGCTGGGCTTGCTTGTTTTCAATGAACCGCGCGAACCGATCCGTTCGAACAGCCCGCGAGCCGTGTCGCCCAGCGATTCCAGGCGCGATTCGACCTTTAGAGCCTCGCCAATCAGCGCGCCCAGAACCAGACACGCGATCACGCACATTACGTCGTTTGTCTTGAGCGCGCCCTGTATGCCGATTAGCAGCACGGCCAGCGCGAGCCCTTGCATTATGGTGACACGAAACCGTTCTGACGAAACCCCGCGCAGCAACAGACCCACACCGCCGCCCGCGAGGATCGCCAGAACGTTCACAATTGTTCCAATCAAACTGAATCGCGCTCAAGCTTAAACTAATTCGGCGCCGCGACAACGATATCCCGCGTGTATATATCGCTGTCGCGGCGCCGAATTAGTATTAAGCCTGCGGCGCGGCCTCCATTATGCTGACTTGTTTGCGGAACTTACCCAGCCGCTCAAACTTGACAACCCCATCCGCGCGCGCGAACAGCGTGTCGTCGCTGCCGATACCCACGTTGACGCCCGGATGGATGTGGGTGCCGCGTTGGCGAACCAATATATTCCCGGCCAATACGAACTGTCCGTCGGCTCGCTTGACTCCCAGGCGCTTGGATTCGCTGTCACGACCATTGCGCGAGGAACCTACGCCTTTTTTATGCGCGAACAGCTGCAGATCAATGTCCATCTGGGCGGCGATCCAACCTGCGTCGTCCTGGAATTGATTGCGGTTCTGCTCCAAATCCTGTAAGTATTTTGTCATAATCTCCCTCTTTCCTTTTCTCATAACCGGTCTGATCGACGTCGTCCAGCTTCCAACGCACTCGCGCGTACAGTGGGAACTGCCCGGCTATCTGTTCCAATCCACGCACGCATGACAACAGTATTATCTGCGCGTCATGCCGGCGCATACCGGAGGTTTTCGCGACGCGCACGATCAACAGACCGGGCTTTCTGACCACGCGCGGCGTTACTCTAGCGACGCGGCGCAGTGCGATGACCGTCGATTGGGTCAATGCCGAAACGCCGGCGCAGACGATATCTTCGCCCGCATCAGCGTAGAGTGTATGTCCCAGCGCCGTATAGCCCGTGATTCTTTTGCGCCGCGTGACATACACTGTTATCTGTGTCATACGCGTATCGATTTAATCTCCAGTTTGGTGTACGGCTGGCGATGTCCCTGCTTGCGGCGATAGTTTTTCTTCGCTTTATACTTATAGATGGTAATCTTTTCGCCCTTAACCTGGCTGACGAGGGAGGCTTCAACTTTAGCGCCGGGCACAATAGGTGCGCCGACGAGCACGTTTTCGTCGCCGCCAAGCATCAGCGCGTCGAACGCTACGACCGAACCATCCGCCTGATCGATTTTTTCGACGTATATGGTGTCGCCTTCCTGGACGCGGTATTGTTTACCGCCAGTTGAGATGACTGCGTACAAGGTAATCCTCCTAATGCTATGGACGGCAAGCGTCCAGACTCGCCGGGTTGGGCGGCGTTATACCTTAAAGCCCCGCCCGAGCGGTAACTGCAGTAGTATACTATATTTTATCGGGCGCGTCAAGAGCGTGGTGAAGCCCCAACCACGGTTCCACGATAGGAAGTTGCGAATTTGCGCGAAGGAGCGCGCGGAGGGCATCACGGTTGATAAGCGCGCGAAGCATATGTTTTTTCACGGAAGGCTTTGTTTTCTGAGGCGTAGCAGGAATAAACCGTTGGTGAAGAGCGATCGCGCTCTTACGCATAACGTTCGAAACCTGATGGTCGTTTGGCTTCAGAAGCCGACGATCATGGCGTGGCGCATGGCGGCAGTCAACAGGCAATTCTTCTGTTTTCGGCAAAATAGGTTCGTTAATCGCGCCGGACTTCTCTTCGCCGTCCGGCGTTTCCTCAACATAACCCATATAGCCCGCGTAAACCGCCGCAAACGCGCCAGTCTCATCGGCGAGCGACGGTGTCATAAGCGGCGTGATCGCCGCGAGGCATAGCAACGCCAGCAGCGCGGCCAGCCTGCGCCAACGTATTGAACGAATGATACCTAAACGCTTTATCATATAAACATCCTCCTTTTCTTCGCGCTGATCGTACGAAGCCGCGTTTCAAAGCGAACGCACCTATATTGTACCGCAACAACCAAAGATTGTCAAGCTGTTAATAACAACAAAAAGGAGTAATAAACGCTGTGCAAATCCTACTGACATAAGAAGCGTTCCCGCCAACTCGCTGTTGTCGCCGTTGAATGAGAAACCGCCCGCAGCGGCGTTTTCGCGCGGCGTTTCGCCGCTCGCTTGACAAATCGCAAAAAGCCTAGCAGAATAAACAATATCATACCCGCGGGAGGACGCGCCATGTCAGTTCTATCCGGCCTGGATCGCCTGGACGAATACGCCGCGCTGCTCAACGGTTCCAGGATCGCGCTGATGACCAATCCGACAGGGGTCGATCGGCGGCTTCGGTCATGCGTATCGATCATCGGCGGGCGGTACAACCTGACCGCGCTGTTCGCGTGCGAGCATGGCGTGCGCGGAAACCTGCAGGCGGGCGACTATGTCGAATCCTACGTTGACGATGAAACGGGCGTTACCGTGTACAGTCTGTATGGTTCGTCGCCGCGCATGACGCCGGAGATGCTGGACGCGTTCGATGTGTTCGTGTTCGATATGCAGGACGTCGGCGCGCGGTTCTACACCTATCTTTACTCGCTGGCGTACGCGATGGAGGATTGCGCGGCGGCGGGCAAGCGCGTCGTGGTGTTGGATCGCCCCAATCCGCTGGGCGGCGAAACGGTGCAGGGCACGCTGCTGGACGAGCGGTTCGCGTCGTTCGTAGGTATGTACGCGATGCCGACGCGTTACGGTTTGACGATCGGCGAGTACGCGCGCTGGCTGCGGGATTATCGCCGCCTCGGCCTGGAACTGGACGTAGTGCCTCTTGCGGGTTGGGAGCGGCGGATGTATCACGCCGACACAGGGCTGCAATGGATCGCGCCGTCGCCGAACATCCCGACGCCGACTACCGCGCTGGTCTACTCGGGCACATGCGTATTCGAAGGCACAAACCTGTCGGAAGGACGGGGTACAACGCAGCCGTTCGAGTTAATCGGCGCGCCGTGGCTTAATGGAGCCGAGCTGGCCAGGCGGATGAACGCCTTATTAAATAATAACAATCGACCCGCGATTACAGGTCTAAGCCATGCGGAGCGAAAGTCCGTCGCCGGACTGCTGTTTCGTCCGGTATATTTCACGCCGACGTTCAGCAAGCATCAGGGCGAACTATGCTCCGGCGTGCAGATGCACGTGATCGATCCCCGCGTTGCCAACCCGTTCGCCGCCGCGCTATACATGCTGCAAGCCATCGCCGGGATGCACCCCGATCAATTCGCGCTGCTTTCGCGGGGAGAGGCGGAGCAAGGCGCGGCGGCTCAGATGAAGGCCGACTTACTGCTGGGCGCGGACGCAATCGATATGGGTCATATGGATATACAAGGTTTGATTGAGACGCACGAACCGCTCGTCAGGCATTACCAGGAAATGACAAGGGTATATAGGCTGTATGAATGATAGGTATCGACAGCGGCGTTGGGCGTGAGGTCAAATAGCGCACATCAGCACATCAGCACATGACCGCCGGCTGCGGCCGACGCTCTCAAGGCCGAGCGCCGGTTTGAGCCTCCAGACGACCGACGAAGCTCAACCGCTTTATCCCGCTAGGTATCGTTTGGTTCGCGGCAAGGAGTATCCGCCCTACAGGCGCCATGGCGTCGGTCGGCGGGCTCGGCGGGCCGATCCTGGACGGTATCAGCCGCAGTGTGTATTCCCTTTGATCCGGGTTCTGCGCTGCTGCCGCCGCGCTTCGATTTGAACCTATGGCGTCCATCAGCACGCTGTATGACCCGGCGGCGGGCATCAGCAGCCGATCCGATACGGTCAGCACGCCCGCGCCGCTCACATATCCGCGTATTGTGTAACAGCGACCCAGAAGCGCCTGCGCCAGTTTCAAGTCGCCGCTTATCAGCGCCGCCCTTACTCGGCTGGACGACACCGTCTCGCCGGCGCGCGTCATGGGGGGCATCACGTGCGTCTTGAAGCCGATCGCCCCGCCCATCCTCATCAGCGTCGATGGCGTGCCCGTTCCGCCGCGTCCGAACGTGTTGTTGAATCCTACAAACCAGTCCGTTGGATGATAACGCCGAGCAACCGCTTCAATCAGCTCTTCAGGCTCGGTCTCGGCGAATTCTTCATTGAACTCACATACGATCGTCTCGTCTACGCCTAACGCTGACAACGCGGCCAGCTTCTCAGACGCCGTCATCAGCGCGCGCGGCGCTTTAGCGGGGCATAGTACCTCCAATGGGTTTTTGCGAAAAGTCATAACCACAAGCGGTCGGCCTCGCAGCCTCGCGACACGTTTCGCCCGCTCTAGCAGGCGTGCGTGCGCGGCGTGAAGCCCGTCGAATGTGCCTAACGTAAATACGCAGCCGCCCCTTAGCGCGCGGCTGTGTTCATGCCATTCCGATTGAATCGGCGTCTTGATCGACGTTTCAATCGGCGTCTTGATCGACGTTTTAGTCGGCGTCTTAACCGGCGTTTCAATCGGCATTTTAGTCGACGTTTTAGTCGGCGCCTTAATCGGCGTCTCAATTGTAAGGCGCACAGGTACCTCCGAGATTGCTGCGACTATTTATTCATAAACAGTGCGACCGTCTCCGCCGACGTCGTCCAGCAGAATTGGTCGATCGGCGTCGCTTCGGTTAAACGATAACCCATGTTTGATAGTATCGCCGCGTCGCGCGCCAGAGTCGCCGGATCGCACGACACGTATATCAGCCTATCAGGCCGCGCTGACGCCGCCGATTCCAGCACGACCGGATCGCATCCCTTGCGCGGCGGATCCAGCGTTATCACGTCGAACCGTCCGCGCGTCCTCAGCAGCGCGGGCAGAACGCGCGCCGCGTCGCCGCACTCGAACGTCACGCCGGGCATACCGTTAGCCGCCGCGTTCCGCCGCGCGTCGCTCACCGCGTCGGGCAGCAGCTCGACGCCCGCGGCGTCAAACCCCGCCTTCGCCAGCGCCAGCGTCAGCGTACCCGCGCCGCAGTAGATATCCGCCGCGGTGCGTCCGCCGCCGGCGTCGGCGTATGCCAGCACCGTTTCAACCAGCCGTTCGGCCTGCGATGTGTTTACCTGGAAGAACGATCTCGGCGACAGGTCGTACCGCAGCGTCCCGACCGACATCTCCAGCCGTTCCGTCAGCGACGATTCGCCCCACAGCGTCTGGCACGTTGGGCCGAATATAGCATTCCCTCGTTCCGGATTCGGCGACGACGCAACGCCCTTCAAATTCGGCGCGGCTTCGCGCAAACGCTTGAGCAGCGCGCCGAAATAGGGCGGAACCGCGTCCGCGCTGCGTGAAACGATGGTCAGCATGGATTCGCCGTCCCTGTTTACGCGCGTGACCAAGTGACGTATCA
>JAITDK010000005.1 GCA_031282605.1 Oscillospiraceae bacterium | reverse complement strand
TATACAGCGCGCATAGTTACCCGATCAAGTATCCTTGGGGTGGCGCGCTGTGGAAAGGTAAATGGAACCCTCGCGGCGTGGACGTCCTGAAAATGAACGGCATCAGCATAAGCGTTTATCCAAGAGGGTACGCCAATATTGGCAACAGGAAACGCCCTTTGGATCAAGAGATAAGCAAGCAGATGATGCAATGGAAGATCAGTCTCCCGGCCAAGCCCCCCGTTCAGCAACCGAAACGAATCCACCGCGAGATCAGTCATACGACGTCTCGCGCCACAAACCCCGTTCCGAGCAAAAGGAAATCCGCCGCGACACGTCCCAGGCCGCCAAGGCCGCCAAGACCGCCAAGACCGGTGAGGCGTCGTCCCGCCAAACTTAGATAGATAAGGCGATAAAACAGTAAAACAATAAAAGATAGGTGTGAACGCCATGGAGAATGTCACTCACGATAATCGCTGCACGCTGTATATATCCAGCTGCGACGCATACTCCGACCTATGGAAGCCGTTCTTCACGTTGTTCGTAAAATATTGGCCGGACTGCCCGTATCCGATCGTACTCTCTTCCGAAACAAAGACGTTTAGTTATCCCGGCCTTGATATACAGTGCCCGCGATTCTATCGTAAGGGCGCGCGCCCGCACTGGAGCGAACGGACTGCCAAGACGTTAAAATCCATTAAGTCGCCTTTTATCCTTTTCACTCTCGACGATTATATCCTGACTGAGCCGGTCGATCAGAACGTAATCGACCACGGTCTGAACTTCATGGAAAGCAATCCGGACGCGTCGCGACTGCGATGGATTCGCAAGCATGCGGTTGAACAGGGTGAGATTCCACGCTACGAGCTTGAACCAAACCGCCTTATAACCGCATACCCGTCGATATGGCGACACGAAACGCTGATGCGTACGCTGCGTCCGCACGAGACTGTATGGAACTGGGAGTCGGGAGGCAATGATAGGTGCACACTATGCAATGATAACCTCTATATTTGCACGAACTATTTCATTTTTATACCGCGCGGAGGCGCGCTCTTCCAGGGCAAATGGCAGCAGCCCGGCATAGACATCCTCCGCGCGAACGGCATTGAGCTAGATTTCAAGCGTCGCGGTATTAGAACAAAGATATGGAAGAGATAGACGCGGTTAACGCCCATATACTACCCGTGGTTAACCCCTCCGCCACGCGGCGGAGGGGTTAACTCCGCCGAACTCGCGTTATATTGCATGAGACGGCAAAATATACTTATTCCATTGACGCCGCGCCTCCGGGAGCGTGGTTTGGAAAAATTGATATAAGGTGGATTTCATGCAAGGAAACATGCTGGATAAGCGCTGCGTTTTGTATGTTTCAAGCTGCGACGCGTATTCCGACCTGTGGGAGCCGTTCTTCACGCTGCTGGTAAAATACTGGCCGGACTGCCCGTACCGGATAGTACTGGTATCCGAGACGCGTACGTTCAGCTTCCCCGGTCTTGATATAAAGTGTCCGAGATTCTATACTCCGAAACAAAGAGTCGCCTGGGGCGAATTGAACTCAAGGACATTAAGCGTCATTCCAAGCCCGTTCGTGCTGTTCATGCTCGAAGACTTCTTCCTGACCAAGCCCGTTAACCAGGCGTTCATTACCAAGACGCTGGACTGGATAGAGGCCGACCCCAAGGCGTGCAAGTTCCAATGGGCCAGGAATGGCATCGATCCGTCTAATATAGGCGACGCTCACAGGGATCTGGTATATCGTCCGACGCCCAAGACAGAAGCGTGGCGCGTCAGCGCCCAGGCCGCGATATGGCGTCGCCAGTCGCTGGTCAAATCCATGCGTCCTACTGAAACGGCCTGGACATGGGAATACTGGGGATCAAACCGCAGCAAGTATTGGAAGGAACAGATGTATTCATCCCGCGTAAGCCCTATGACCTACCCGCGCAGCGGCGCCCTATACCATCGCGCCTGGCAGATCGAGGGTGTCGAAGCCCTGCGCGACAACGGAATAGAGATGGACTTCAGCAAGCGAGGCGTTTGGAAAAAGACGCCTTACTCCGCCAAGGGGAAAAGGGTTGAGGAGCCGACGCGTTGACGGGTTATACCCCGCGCCCTTCATCCAACAACCCTCTTCGCCGCGTTCGATTCCCTGTCAACCAATTCGGTCGCGTACGCCCTTATCTCATTCAGCAGTCTGTCGCTCCGCCTGCCGCTTTGCCGGGCGACTGAAGCCTTAACCAATCCATGCTTCACCGCGCTCCAGCGCCTGAGCAGACTATCGTCGAACGTGCCCAGCGCGTCCAGAATCTCAGGCGCACATCTGTCCAAGTATCGGCGATACAGGCTGCGGTTGTTGATCAACGCCTCTACATACTTGGCGAATCGCTCCGCCTCGGCGCCTCCGTCCGAGCTGCAGCGC
Source organism: Oscillospiraceae bacterium (assembly GCA_031282605.1). GTDB lineage: Bacteria > Bacillota > Clostridia > Christensenellales > Aristaeellaceae > BNUH01. The sequence continues at coordinate 3,380 of JAITDK010000005.1, read as the reverse complement.
TCAATCCATTCCGTCATGCGTCGCAGCCGCTCGCCGCGGCCTTCCGCGACAGCCCTCAGCTCGGCCGTATCATCTGGCATCCACGGCTCCGGCGCGCGAGGCTTCAGCACGCTGATTCGGTTCGCGCGCTCGACTATATAGTCGCGCCGCAGTTTTTCATTGCGCGCGTTGAACGTGGGATCGAAACACAGTATGGGATCGTCGGCGGAATACTCGGCCGCGAAGTAATGCGGACCGCTGATCCCCCCAAAGTATGGATTCCATGGAACCATGCTGCGATCCATGCCGATAATCACGCAATCGCCGTTATTCAGTCCCAACAGGCTGCCTTCGATATCGTCCCGCGTCTCGCTGGGCAATATTTTAACAGTGCATCCCAGCGCATTCAGGTTGCCTAGCAAACGCGGCGATAAATACTTCTCCCTGAACGGATCGTACCTTAGATCCATCTCCGACCACAGATCGCCGAACGCCAGCGTGTAATCGATCCCGAACGAGTCCGCGACGCTGACAAGGCTGTTTGAATAACAGTTCAGTCCCCTGAAGTGGATAATGTTCATCCGCCAGCCTCACGCGCGCGCAATCTTCCCTGTGGCCGTCTTAAGGACAGCGCTGGTCATCCTCACATGCCGGGGCTGCTTGTAATCCGCAAGACGGCTCGCGCACCAGGCCATAACGTCATCAACGGACGTAACCGGATCCTTTGGCACGACGTCGGCGCATACCTGTTCGCTGCCGAAACTGTCAGGCCGACCATACACGACGCAGGATTCCGCCAGTCCGCTGGCCATGACGCACTCCTCAATCTCTTCCGGGTATACCGTGAACCCCCTGGACAGTATTATATTCCTAATCCGGCCGCACAGGTAAAGATAGCCGTCGTCGTCCAGATAGCCCATGTCCCCGGTATGCAGCCAGCCGTCATGGATCATCCGCTCGGTCTCGGCCTCGTTTTTGTAGTAGCCCAGCATTATGTTCGGGCCTTTGACGACCACCTCGCCGCGCGCAAACGGGGTTTGGGTCTTGACGCCGTCCGATTCTATCATCAGCGTGACGTGCTTTCCCGCGACCCCCGCCGAGCCTAGCTTATCCTCCGGCATAGGCTTCTTGGCTTGGGTTATCACCGGGCCCGCCTCGGTCAAGCCATACCCCATCCAAAACTCCACGCCGTCAAACGCGCGCGTCAGCCTGACCAGCGTCTCCCTGGGCACGCCGCTTCCGCCGAACGCGCAGCAACGCAGCGAGCTGACGTCGTAAGGGATAGGCCGCCCGATATTCTCCGCCATCAGCGTGACGGCCATCGCGCCGCCGAGGTAGTTCGTGATTGCGTACCGCTCGATCGCGCGGTAGAACGCGTCCAGCGTGAATGGTTCGGGCGTCATAGCGATTGCGAACCCCTTGCGCACAATGACGCTCAATATGAATATGCCGTATGACGACGAGAACGGCAGGCTCAATATGTATCGTATATCGACGCCAAGCGCGTCAAGATTGGTTATGTCTAGATAATCGGATACACAGCTGGCTATGTTGCGTTCGGACAGCATGACAATCTTGGCCTTACCGGTCGTGCCCGACGTGGCCAGCAGTATCAACGGCGAATCGGGCAGAACCCCTTCGGGATTCTGCGGATACGCGCCCGGCGCGGATTCGCCCCCGTCGTCCACCGGGGAAACGTCGCCCACCGGGGAAACGTCATCCATATAGATTAAACCGGGACGGCTGTCCATTTGGTCGAACAGCGGCGTGAAGCTCTTGCAGGTTATAACGGTCGCGGCGTCGCCTTGCTCAAGCATGGATTCAACCTCGCGGCGGGTCAGCGTCGCGCTCAACGGGAACGCGGTTCGCCCCGCGATCATTATCCCATGCAACGCCGCGATAAAATCCGCGCCGTTGGGCAGCAGCACGGCGACATGCGCGCCAGTTCGGGCGTTCAGCGCCTCTCGGACAGCCATCGCTTTCCTCGCGATCTCGCCGTATGTAATGGCGGCGTCGCCGTCGAATATCGCCGTCTTGCCCCAATTATCGCGGTTAAGCAGCGCGTTCCTAATCATGCCGCTCTTTAACCGCAGTCTCTGTTTCACCGTCTCGACGAGTGTTCCCACTACCAGGCACGGCTCCATCTCGATTATTGAGAACTCGAAGCCATACTCCTCCTCTATGCCGCGCAGCAGCACCATATATGTCATCGAATCCAGCCCCAGGTCGGTGAACATATGGGTTTGCTCGCTGATCGCGACCGCTACGGGCGCTGCCTCGCGTATCAGCCGAACGACATTCTCCATTACATCCATGCGGCGGCGCCTCCTTTTGTCGGACGGCTCGATTATACTCAATCAACTTGAAAACTAAAACCGTCCGACTGACTATATGCGCGCGATCACTAGGACAGACCTTGCGCGCATGACAAGTTCCGCGGGCCGGCGCGGACGCATATGTAGACAGCGGGCAATGTTAATTCGGGCGGCGTTTAATTGGCAACGTTAAATTAAGGATGTGATCCGATTGGCCATCGTTACCGACGGCAGCTGCACGGTCTATATATCCAGCTGCGACAGATACTCCGATTTATGGAGACCGTTCTTCATACTATTCGAGAAATACTGGCCTAACCGGCCTTACCCCGTCGTGCTCGGCGCCGAAAGCAAGCCGCTCGATGAACTATTCGTTAAACCTGTCGACGACAAGCTCAAGGCTCTGCTTCAAAACGTACGCTGCCCGAGGAACTGCGATCCGCGCGCGAGTATTCCCTGGGGGTTGCTGACGATGAATATGCTGGATAATATCGATACTGAATACGTCATATTCATGTTGGACGATTTCTTCATCAGCAGGCCGGTGGATCAGGCCATGCTGACCCAGTGTCTGGACTGGATGGACGCCGATCCAGCCATAGGTTGTTTTGTGGTGAAGCCTTTTCCCATTGCCGACACCATGGAATCGCCGTACCCGCCGTTCCGCATGGCGGTGGACGGCGCGGAACAGCGCGTGACCACCCATGCCGCGGTGTGGCGCAAGGGTGTGCTGCGACGTTCGATTCGCCCGCTTGACAACCCTTGGAAGTGGGAAGCCGAGGCCGCCTGGCGCATCCCCTTGCAGCGGGATCAGATTTATTATCTTGACTGGGACTATACCGACCACGCGGCGATAGATTATCCCCCGGTCGGCGCGCTTTCGAAAGGGTATCTGACGGCGGCTGGACGTCAGGTGCTGGCCGATAACGGGATTGAGAATACGCTGGCGGCGTTCAGGATGTGAACAGTATAATTATGTAAGCATAGTCTTGCCCTGAAAATTTCCCTTGACGCCATCCCTCACCATGTGGTATCATACCCGTTGGGAAAACCGTGCCTAAGACAGCGGGCGCATTCGCTTAATGG
>JAITDK010000296.1 GCA_031282605.1 Oscillospiraceae bacterium | reverse complement strand
GACGGCGCGCCTGCAGTATATGCTCGACGCAGAGAAGCTGCTCATTGAGGAAGACATGATCGTCTCCGGTTTGTACGATCGTGGGTTCTCATACCTGCAGAAGCCGTACGTTAAGGATCTGTTCTTCCACCCGGTCGGCCAGCCTGTGGAAGTGAAGATTGCGGACATAGTCAAATAACCATGTTGTCGAGAGGGCGGCTATTCTTAACCGCCCTCTCGCCGGATCCTCGCTTGACTCTCGCTCGATTCTAATCCGATTCAAACCCCATTACCCAATGAAAGGAGCGAACCGTTATGACCGCATATGTCGGCCGTCGTCTGGTCTATATGCTGATAACACTGTTCGTTATCGTCGCGTTGACGTTCTGCCTGATGAAGATACTGCCGGGCACCCCGTTCGACGCGGAGCGGTATCTATCACTCAGCCCCACGCGGCAGGCGACGCTAATGCGGCAGTACGGCCTTGATCAGCCGGTATACAAGCAGTTCCTCCAATACATGCGCAATCTGTTAAAGGGCGACTTCGGCATATCTTACTTCTACCCTGACCGCCCGGTACTGGACGTTATCAAGTCGCGAATCGGTCCATCCGCGCTAGTCGGGAGTCAAGCGATACTGATGGGGTTGTTTATCGGCATGCTGATGGGCGTTATCGCGGCGTGGCGGCACAATGGTTCGATGGATTACCTGACGATGGTGGTGGCTGTGCTGGGAGTGTCGGTGCCTAACTTTGTCGTCGCGGCGCTGCTTCAATATTTTGTCGGACTTAAATGGGGCATACTGCCCGTCGCTTTCTGGAAAAGCTGGGTGCATTCGGTGCTGCCTTCGATAGCGCTGATGTTCTCGCCGCTCGCGTCGTCAGCGCGGTTCGTGCGAACCGAAACGCTGGACGTTCTAAGCCAGGATTATATCCAAACCGCGCGATCCAAGGGTATGAGTGAACGGCGTATGCTGGTCAAGCACGCGCTGCGCAACGCGCTGCTCCCTGTCGTCACGATACTGGGTCCGATGATAGCCAACCTGCTGACAGGCTCTCTGGCGATAGAGAGCATATTCAGCGTGCCTGGTATTGGCAGCCTGTTCGTAGAATCCGTTCGAAATAACGATTATCCGGTAATAATGGGACTCACCATTTTCTTTTCGGCATTCTACATAGTGTGCATATTATTGGTGGATATATCGTATACGCTTATCGACCCCAGAATCCGCCTGTCCAAGGGCAACGAGGGGGACTGACCTATGGTGATAACCCAAAACTCCGACCAGCGAAACATACCGTTGGAACTGTTCGCGCCCGAATCAGCCGATTCGCTTGAGATGGAGCGCATCAGCCGCGTTCATCAATCGGCGATATATGACGGCTGGATTCGTCTGCGCAAGAACAAGGGCGCGCTCGTCTGCCTGGCGGTTCTGATCATCTTGACACTATTCGCGATCATAGCGCCGATAGTCTCGCCGTACGCGTATTACCAGACGGATTACATGGCGAAGCTGAATTCGCCCAGCTCGGCGCACCTGTTTGGCACCGACATTTTCGGGCGGGATCAGTGGACGCGCGTTTGGTATGGTACTCGGATATCGCTGCTGATAGGACTGTGCGCCGCCGCTATCAATATATTCATCGGCGTGATATACGGCGCGGTGTCCGCGCTGCTAGGCGGCAAGGTCGACGCGGTTATGCAGCGGATCATAGAGGTATTGGTGGGGATTCCGTCACTGATACTTGTCATATTGTTCATGATGGCGCTGCCGCCGGGCATATGGACGATCATACTCGCACTGTCTATCACGGGTTGGGTACAGATGGCTCGGCTCGTGCGCGCTCAGATACTGCGCATGAAAAACATGGAATTCGTACTGGCGGCGCGGCTGCTGGGCACGGGCACATGGACGATGATCCGACGCCACTTGATCCCCAATACGGTCGGCGTGATTATCATCCAGGTCATGTTCGCTATACCCTCCGCTATATTCACCGAGGCGTTTCTCAGCTTTATCGGCATTGGACTGTCGGAGCCGCAGGCGTCGCTGGGCGTGTTAATCAACAATGGGTACAGCGTTCTGCGCGGCTCGCCGTACATGCTGATCTACCCCGCGGTTACGATCGTATTGATAATGGTGTGCTTCAGTATCGTGGGCGACGGTCTGCGCGACGCGTTCGACCCGCGCATGAAAGGATGACGCGCATGGCGGAGAATAACGCGGCAGTCCTGTCGGTCGAGAACATGAGCGTCTCCATCAAGACGGATAGCGGGATAGTCCGCGCGGTGCGAGGCGTCTCGTTCAGCTTGAATCAAGGAGAAACGCTGGCTATCGTAGGCGAATCCGGTTCGGGCAAGACGATGACATGCAAGGGCGTGATAGGCCTGCTGCCCCCGGGCGGAACGATCGACGGCGGCACTGTCAAACTGAATGGGCTGGACGTCACCCACGCCCACGAGAATACGCTGCGCCATATACGCGGCAGCACAATCTCCATGATATTCCAGGATCCATTGACGTCACTGAACCCTACGACCCCGATCGGCCGCCAGATTGAGGAGATGATGCTCCTTCACCGCCCCGATATGAACAAGCAGGCGCGCAAGGCACGCGTGCTGGAGATGCTCGATCTGGTCGGTATATCGAACCCCCATGAGCGCGTCAAACAATACCCGCATCAGTTTTCGGGCGGGATGCGCCAGCGCGTGATGATCGCCATCGCGCTGACCCTTTCGCCAAAGATGCTGATCGCGGACGAACCAACCACCGCGCTCGACGTGACAATCCAAGCGCAGATTCTTGAGCTGATGAAAGACATACAGCGTAAGACGAATACGGCGATAATCATTATCACGCATAACCTGGGCGTAGTCGCGAGCGTAGCCGACCACGTCGCGGTCATGTATGGCGGACGTATAATTGAGGAAGGCAACTCCGACGACATATTCTATCGGCGCAAACATCCTTACACGCAAGGCTTGCTCGACTCGGCGCCGAAGATAAACCGGGCTGAACGCAGACTGTTCTCGATTCCCGGCTCTCCGCCCGACCTCGTCAACCCACCGGAAGGCTGTCCGTTCGCCGCGCGATGCGGCAGCCGGATGAAGGTATGCGGCGCGTATCAGCCGCCGCCGATAAGGTTCAATGGAGAACATAGCGCGGCGTGCTGGCTGTACGACGGAAGAGCCGTGCGAAAGGAGGCGGGTTCGAATGGCTGAAACGCTGTTAGAAGTGAGCGGGCTGTCCCGATATTTCACCGTCGGCAAGAGGAAGACGTTGAAAGCGGTGGATGAAGTCAGTATGACCATGAGACGCGGGGAGACGCTGGGATTAGTCGGCGAGTCCGGCTGCGGCAAATCCACGCTCGGACGCACGATCATCGGCCTGTATGAACCGACCGCCGGTACAGTGCGGTTCGACGGCGCCACCGTCACGGCAGGCCGCCATCGTGAACTCGCGCTGCGTATGCAGATGATATTCCAGGATCCTTACACCTCGTTGAACCCGCGCATGAAGGTGTCTGACATACTCGCGGAGGGTATTGATAATCACCGCCTCGCGCGGTCGACGGCGGATCGTTCCCAGCGGATAGTCGACCTGTTGGAAAGCGTCGGGCTGTCGCAGGAGCACGCCAACCGCTACCCTCATGAGTTCTCCGGCGGGCAGCGCCAGCGTATCTGCATCGCACGGGCGTTATCCGTGCGCCCCGATTTCATAATCGCCGACGAACCTATCTCTTCGCTGGATGTGTCAATACAGGCGCAGGTCGTGAATCTCCTGCAAGATCTTCAGCGAGAGATGGGATTGACATACCTGTTCATCGCGCACGACATGTCGATGGTTCGCTGCATATCCGACCGGATCGGTGTGATGTATCTGGGTTCGCTCGCCGAGTTGGCGTCCAGCGAAGACCTGTTTGCCAAGCCGCTGCATCCATATACGCGCGCGCTTCTGTCCGCGATACCTATACCCGACCCGAAGGAAGAGCGCGGTCGTCGGCGCATAATGCTAAAAGGAGCGGTGCGAAGCCCCATCGACATGCCGCCCGGCTGCAAGTTCGCCTCGCGCTGCGAGTGCCGCAAGGATATATGCCTCGCCGACGCCCCGCGTCTGCGCGAGGTAGAGCCGGGACATTTCTGCGCGTGTCATGACGTATAGACGTGAAAACTATGCGCGGTCGCTTTGTGTTCGTAACCACCATAAGCAGCTGCTGTTCGACGTGCGGGGGTTGCGCCATCCAGCCAACTACCCGCTGCGGCGGGACGCTGCCCGATCTGCGGATCGGAAGCGCTTTGAGTTTGCAGCGTGCCGCCGCTGTGACGTAAGTTGCCAACTGCCCGGAACCCCCAATCGCCGGATTATATAGACGAGAAGGTTTACCGCTGGGACGTGAGTAACGCGTCTATCGCGAAAACCGGAAAATTCCGCGCGCCCGTACAGCTCGTTCGAACGCGGCGTAAATGAGAATTGGAACGGTATCGTCCGCCGCTTTCTGCCAAAGGGCATTGATCTTAGCGCACTCACGCCGGATACCTTGAATCGAGTCGCACACTTCATCAACACCCCGCCGCGAAAACGGCTGAACTACCACACGCCGTTGGATTTGTGGAATTTGTATATCTCGGATCTCTCGGCTGCTTGACCGACCGCCTCCTCCCCGCCTCCCAATGGGGGTAAATAATGCTGCAATCGACCGCTTGTTTCCGAACTGAAGATCACATATACATAGCCCTTGCGCATCCGGCTCGTATTTGTTACAATTCACATATACCCCGTACCGCTAATAAGACACATCCCCAAACGAAGGAGACCGCCTCGCATGACGATTGACATTGATACCATCGCAACGATCCAGCGCCTTATGAGCTGGTCTGACTATAAGTTTGAGCAAAGCCGCTTCCTGAGCAAACGCGATGACGCCATGATCGCCCTTCGCGAGATGTTCGTTACCGCTATGCTCAATCTGCTCCCGCTGTTCGCAAGCTATAACATAACCCTGGATACCCTCGCCAGCGGCGACTCATACGCGCCGTATGAATTGTTCGAATCCGACGATGATGATGATGATCTCTTCGCCCTCAAATCCTTGCTGAACAACGACGGGGCTATTTTCACGATGATGCGCGACTTCGAGGGCGATGTACAACGCCACTCGAATAAATCTATCGTCACATCCATCCCGCCGCATACCGAGGCGCGCGTCGTCGTCGGTTATATCGTCAAGTCTCTTGAGGCTCGCCTGCGTATCATAGTCCGCCACGCCGCCAAACTGACGCCTTCCATCAACAAGGCGATCAAGGACATCGCCGAGCGCGCCTACTACGACTCAGCCCCCCTCCGGCTTGATCGCATACTGGACGACCAACGCTTCGAACGCCTGCTTGAAGGCGCCATCAGTCTGCACCTTGAGCGCTGCGCTAAACTGCTGCTCACCTGCCCGATTGACGACCCTCGCCTTATCATGCCTCTGGCCCTTGAAATCGACCAGGAGAACCGTGTTGAACCGCGCGCGTCCCTGATCAGGATACGCAGCGAACGCCTGCGACCCTACGCGGGTTACGCCGACCTGTTCTACCGCCAAGCGCGGATCATTGACCAGATAGACGCCGAGGCCGTCGCTCGCTCCATACAGCTCGGGCGCCCTGACGGCGACTCGTCCCCCGCCGACGCCGCCCCTCTTGAACTACCCATGGCGGATCAGATCGGCTATTATAAACTCGACGACGAGCAGTTGCTGTCTTACATCGCCTGGCGTGGCTCATTCCGTTCGGGAGGCAGTCCGCCCGCGACGGCAGAGGTCGTACTCCTCCACGCCACCGAGCTGATCAACCGCGTCGGGGCGGATAACCCTCACGACATAATGGCCGGCCTGGCGCGTCTGCTGCGCTTGTATGACAGGGTAAACCGACGTATCGTCACGCGTCTGTCCGCTTGGATCCGCGACCTGTATGTGCTCAATTTCGTCAAGCTATCCGCCGTTCCCGGGCAGAGGCGCGCGCAGCACGCGCCGCCTTCCGATCCGCCGTACGGCTTCACGATGACGTTCTTGACGTACCTCGAGCGTTACGGCATTTCCATATACTTCCCCGCGCTGACTATGGACATCGAGCTGCCGCCTTCGCGGCTGTTCGCGATGTACGCGTCCCTTTCCGCCTATAAGATACGCGAGAGCAAGATATACACCCCCGCGCTCATACCGTTGTTGGAGGCGTGCTTCAGCGCGTCGCTTGAGCGCGTGAAGGGCGTGGTCGATGGCTTATTTGTTTTCAGCAAACTGATGGTGAACAAGCGGCCCGGCGATAAATGGCGTCCCTACGTCGATATGCTCGCCTATCAACCCGCCTTCTTAACCGAACCCAAGCAAGTGCCTCCGTCGCGCACGCGCCTTAGCATCGACGCGCACCGCAAGCCGGAACCGCTAGAGCAGTTCACCCGCCGTCAAAGCGGTTGGGCGTGCAGGAGCCTGGCGGCGACCAGCGCAGCCGCTCCAGCCCTGGTGGCGTATATCTTTCGCGCGATGGAGGTTCACCTGCGCGAGGCCATCTGCTTTCCCACCAAAATAAAGCTGCCGGATTCCATGGTGGACACCATTCGGACGGCATTGGTGCGCGACGGATGGAGCGCCGCGCACGCTGGCGAGTTAGACGGCATCCATATCCAATCCGCCGTAAAACGCGCCGTTGACGACACGCTGCTCGCAATGTACCCCGGCGGATACATCTTTCAGGGCGCAAAGCCCGCCAAGGCTGTCAATCGCGGCGCGAAGAAAGACGAGCACGCTGAACACGCGCCCGTGAAGCTGGATCTCTCGTCACTAGATAAGGTGAGGATGGACGCGGACTGGGTGTTCGGTCGTCTGACGGATGATGAGGAAGACGGCGGCGCATCGGCTGAACCGACAGTCCCGACCGAAGCATTCAACTCGTCAGTGATAGACCCGGCGCAGTCCAGCCTATCGGAACTCGACTCCTGGACAGGGCTGGCCGCGGCGCTATCCGATATCGAGAAGGAGGCGCTGTCTGCGCTGATGGGCAGTCCGGATGCGGAGGGCTTTAACGTCATTGCGCGGCGTCAGGGACAGATGCCCGCCGCGTTCATAGAGGGCATCAACGGCAAGGCGCTCGACTGGATCGGCGACACGCTGATAGAGGAGACATTGGAAAAAAACGCGTCAGGATACCACGTTATAGAAGACTATCGCGGCGGCTGCGCCGATATCTGCGCGGGACGGGTGCCGGCATAGCGTCATGTCTTGGTCTTAGGCTTGAATATCACCGAACACAGGTACCCGAAGAACACCGCCGCCGCGATTCCTCCCGCCGTCGCGGTGACGCCGCCCATGAAAGCGCCCAGCCAGCCATGTTCGGCCACGCCTTCTATAGCGCCCTTGGCCAGCGAGTATCCAAACCCCGTCAGCGGTACGGTCGCGCCCGCGCCCGCCCACTCAACCAGCGGGCCGTATACCCCCAGCGCGCCCAGTATCACCCCGCCCGTAACGTAACCGACCAATATGCGCGCGGGGGTGAGCCGCGTCTTGAGTATCAGAATCTCGCCGACCGCGCACAGAGCGCCGCCCACTAGGAACGCCTTGACGAACATCATCGGGCGTCCTCCTTTTCTATTACGACCAGGTGCGCGACGCCGGGGATCGTCTCGCCCTGAAGCACACTCGTGGCGTTTAGCAGCGCGCCCGTGGCCATGAGCGCCACGCGGTTCAGTTCGTTGCGCGCGAACCTGCCCAGTATGTAACTGTTCAGCACGACGGCCGAACAGCCGCATCCGCTGCCGCCGGAATGCGCGTCCTGTTCCGGCGAGAATATCCGTTCGCCGCAATCCCATACGCGCGTCGCGTCAACCTTGACGCCCTTCTCATCAAGCAGCGCGAGCATCAGGCCGCGACCCGTCTTGCCCAGGTCTCCGGTGATTATCTCATCGTAATAGTCCGCGCCGCGTCCCGTGTCGCGCAGATGCCGCGCGAGGGTGTCCGCAGCCGCGGGCGCCATTACCGCACCCATGTTGGCCATGTCCTTCACGCCATAGTCGATAACCCGACCGATCGTCGCGTGTGTCAGCGACGCGGCGGGGATCACACCCTCCGGCGTATAGTCGCTGCCGCACAGCAGAGTCGCGCCCGCGCCAGTAACTGTCCACTGAGCGCTAGCCGGACGCTGGCCGCCCTGCTCCAGTGGCGTGCGGTATTGCCGTTCCGCCGTGCTGAAGTGGCTGGACGCCGCGCACAAGACGCGCCGTGCCGCGCCTCCGTCCGCCATTATACCGCCGACGGCCAACGCCTCGCACATCGTCGAGCACGCGCCGTACAGCCCTAGCAGGGGTATCTCAAGTTCACGCGCGCAGAGATTCACGGCCATTATCTGGTTTATCAGATCGCCGCCGAGAAGGAAGTCAATATCGCTGGTTTTCATGGAGGCCTTGCCCAGGCATCGGAGCGCGGTGTCGCGCAGCATTGCGGCCTCCGCCAATTCCCACGTCTTCTGCCCCAGGAGATCGTCTTCAATTACGTAGTCGATGGCGCCGCCCAGGGGGCCTTCGCGCTCCTTCTGCCCCGCGCTGGCCGACCAGGCGGCTATGCGGGGTCTGGATGTCAATTCAATCGTGTCAGCGCCGATACGCTTAGACATATCCGCCTCCTACCGAACCCTATCGAATTAATCCGACCACCCACGCGAGCAACCCCACCACTACCGACGAACCTATGCCGTACACAAGCACCGGACCTGCGACGATGAACATCCTCGCGCCTACGCCGAGTACCAGACCCTCGCGCCGGAACTCCATCGCCGCCGACGCTATAGAGTTTGCGAATCCTGTTATCGGCACGATTGAACCCGCTCCGGCGTGCTTGCCGATCCTGTCATACTGTCCCAGTCCAGTCAGGAACGCGCCCAGGAACACCATCACGATGGCCGTGAACGCGGAGGCGTCGGCGGCCTCCAGACCGAGATACGCCTTGCCTAGTTCGGAGACGGCTTCACCCATTACGCATATAGCGCCGCCCCACAGGAACGCGCGGGTGACGTTCATCGCCATAGCGTGATTGGGCGTAAACCGCTCGACCATGGCCGAATAGCGCTGTTCGATATCCCGCTGACGCGACGTCTTCCAGCCGTTCATACTGCCACCAATCAATCCTGACGTGCGGCGCTGGACGGCGGCGCGGTAAATGGGATGGGGCGCGCGGCGGTTGGCAGGGCAGGACTGACCGAGACGTCCGCCGCGATCAGGTCGTCAATGGAGCCGCGGATCGCAGACGAGTCACGCGAGTGTATGCGACCGAAGACGGAGGCGCAGGCCTGTCTGAACCACTCGCGGCTATGCGCGCTGAGGGTGTGTTCCGGGAGCCGCCGCAGCCAGCCGATCGAGTCGCCGAGCAGACGTACAGTCTCATGCGGATAATGCTTGTATATTGCGGACAGAATAGAGCCGGCATCCACCAGCCAAATGCCCGTGTCGCGAGGCATCGGAATTGTCAGCGCGCCGATGTCCAAACGCGCGTCGCTGATGACGTATGCGACGTCGCTAATACGCACCTGCTCGCCGCTGTCCATCTCGCTCCTTGCCTTGATTCGCACCGCTATCATAACCAACCCTCCGCGATAATTCTTATGGATTGTAGTTTGATCCATGGGCGGGATTTTATGCGGGGGCGGAGGGGATTTATTTAGCGGCAGGGCGATTGACGGATCAGGGGCGGGTTATTACAAAGAACAAAGAAGGTCGAAGATGTATAGCGTAAAGGCGCAAGAGACGGGTTGATTGAACAACCCTTACGCCCTTACGCCTTTACGCTCTGCCTCCGCGGCGGCAGAAGGAGGGGTGCCTAACCCCGGTTTTCCCTATCAATCGATATAGTCGATCCGTCCTTCCAGGATCGGGTGCGCTTCCTTGCCGACGGTCGGCACGCCTACCGCTATGGCTACGGCGAACCTGTACGTCGGCGGGAATTTCAGCAGCGTGTTCAACTCGCCGCCCGCAGAACCGGTGAACGCGCCCTCCGGCATCCCCAGTATCACGCTGCCCAGGCCTATCGCCTGCGCCGCGATCGCTATGTTTTCAACGGCTATCCCGCAATCCAGACGCGACCAGCGCGCGTCCGGCTCGCAGCTGATGAATATGCAGCAAGGCGCGGCGTAGAACACATCGCCCACATCCTTATTGAACGCCTTGCTAATCTCATCGTTGATTTTTGCCAGGATCGCGGGGTTCTGCACTACTGAGAAGTGCCATGGTTGGCGGTTCATCGCGCTGGGGGACTGTACGGCGGCGGCCAGCAGCGTATCGAGCTGGTCGTGGGTGAGCGGCTGCGCGGCGTACCCTCGGACGCTGCGCCTGTCAGCAATCGCGCGCAGGACAGGGTTGGTCGTAGCTGCAGTGGTTTCAACGGTCAATGCGGTCATATGTATGCCTCCTGGTTGTCGAGATTGTCTCTTGGACAATCTACCTTATTCATATTTGTTTTAACATATTCGTCGGCTCGCGTCAATTCCGTTGACGCAGGCAGGTTGACTGCATGGGATCGGAAGATGGCGTGGCAATTGTTTTTGCAATCGGCCCCGGCCTAAAATTTCAACAGCCGCGCACTTCGCCCTTGACATTTCCGTGAAACTGGGTATAATAAGCCTGTAAGTCGTTGGGGAATGGTGTAACGGCAGCACCTACGACTCTGACTCGTATTGTCTAGGTTCAAATCCTAGTTCCCCAGCCACTTCATTTAACCATCTTATAAGCAAAGTCTCCTGCCTTGCGGCGGGAGACTTTGCTTTGGGGCGTCGCCTTGAACGCCGTTACTGGATCACTGTGGATCACTGTAATCCCCTATTCCTGTCAAACTCGATCCACAGCGGCCTGTACAGCGCCACTGCCGCGCTATGTTCCTCAAGCGTCTTTGAGAAATACAGTTCGCTGTTGTCCGGCTCCTTGCTGCAGAAGTACAGATACTGCTCGGCTATAAAGGTCTGGTCGGGGTTCAGCGCGGCGTCGATCGCCCTTTGGGATGGGTTGCAGATCGGTCCGATGGGCAGACCGGTATTCAGGTATGTGTTGTATCCGCTGATCTGGTTCAGCTCGCTGTCCAGCGCCATCTTCTCGGATCCTGTGCTGTACTTGACCGTGACGTCGGACTGCAGGCGCATATTCGCGTCCAGACGGTTATGGAACACCGCCGATACCTTCGCGAAATCGGAGCCCGCCTTGGCTTCCTTCTCTATCATCGAGGCCAGGGTTATCACCTGATCAACCGTAAACCCCAGCGCTGTCGCGCGCTCGCGCATCTGATCGGTGAACACTACGCCCACCTGCGACAGCAGCCGCCGGATTATGTCGTTGACGCTGGCGGTCAGATACACCTCGTATGTGTTGGGAGACAGGTAGCCTTCCAGCGCATACTTGCGTTGGTTGATCATAGGCGTCCCCAGCAGCTCGTTAATATAATAATAGTCCGCGAAGTCCTCGCCCGTCTTGCACGCGGCCATGAACGACTCCGCGTCGGTGATGATCCCCTTATCCGCGAAGTCTTTAGCTATCTGCTCTATGGTCCAGCCGGGTATCACGGTTATGTTGCGCGTGAGCGGCTTGCCGTCGCCGGTGGTCAGCTGCTGGATGATCTGGTCGATAGTCATCGACCTTGACAGTTGGTACGCGCCCGCCTGCACCTTGGAGCTTAAGCCCTGGAAGTCCATCATATACTTGAGCACGCTGCGATTGCGGATGAACCCCTCGTCCTCCAACTGCCTGGACACGCTCGTGAGCGTACTGCCGGACTCAATGATAAACTGCCGCGTCTGCGTGTCGTATGGATCGGCCGGCATCACGAACTGGCGGTACAGTCTATTGCCCGCTATCGTCACGGCGCCGCCCAGTATCAGCAGCGCGCATATCAGTATCAGCGCCGGTCTTATCAGCCTCCATATCCAATCGTACCAAAAGAAGCCATAGGAGCGCGCTTCCTTCAATGTCCGCGCGTCCCAGTCCACCGGCGTCCGTTCGCGCCGTCTGCGGAATGCTCCTTGTGATGCCCCTTGGGATGCCCTTCGGAATGCCATCAATTAGCTCCTATCAAATCGTTCAGCGACACGCCCACCGCGCCCGTTATCGCCTGGAACAGTTCCGCCAGCGTCTGCTGCACCTTTATCTGGGAGAGCATGTACGCCTGCGCGTCAGGGTTGAGCATCAGCAGCGACGCGATCTGCTGGAACCGCCGCATATCCTCGTCCGGAGGCCGAGTGCCGGAAAGCATTCCGCGCTGCAGCGTTCCTTGCAGCCGCGCGTATTCGTTCAGCAGCGCCGCGTTGGTTTCGTCTTCATAGGCGGCTTGCCTAGTGTGCTGAACGGTGCGCACAGTCTCGCTGGCGCGCAGCGCGTCCAGCAGCGCGTTAAGCGGTGCCGTAATGTTTGAATCCATAAATGAGTCCCTCCCTATAATTAACGGTTGTGCCGAGGATTATGTTCCGCTATGCCGCGCCCAGATAATACAAGAAACCCCTCCGCCGCCAATAAACGACAGAGGGGTCGTGGCTTTCCTTATATTTCCACTATGATCGGCAGCACCATCGGATTGCGCTGGAGCTTATCGTACAGATACTTATGCAGATCATCCTTGACCTTGTTTTTGATATGCGTCCAATCGCTTTGCTCGACGCGGTCGTAGTTCGACAGTATGCTGCGCACGACGTTTCTGGTGCCTTCCATTAATTCCTCGGCCTCGCGAACGTACACAAACCCGCGCGAGATCACGTCCGGGCCGGAGACGAGCATACCGGATTCCTTCTCAATGGCCATCACGATTATGATCAGGCCGTCCTGCGAGAGGTGCTTGCGATCGCGCAGCACCACGTTACCCACGTCGCCGATGCCCAGTCCGTCGATCAGCACGCTGCCTGTGGGCACAACGCCGCTCTTGCGGATACAATGCTTATCAATCTCGATCACGTCGCCCAGATCGGGTATCACTATGTTGTCTTTCGATATCCCAATCTCGTGCGCCAGGTCGGCGTGCAGGCAGAGGTGCCTGTACTCCCCGTGCACAGGTACGAAATACTTGGGCTTGGTGAGCGTCAGCATCAGCTTCAGCTCTTCGCGGCAGGCGTGACCCGAGACGTGCACCTCGGCTATCGACTCATATATGACCTTAGCGCCGCTGCGGTACAGCTGGTTGATCACGCGCGAAACGAACTTCTCGTTCCCAGGTATCGGGTTGGCTGATACTATCACCATGTCGCTGGCCTTGATCGTCAGCTTGCGGTGTTCGCTGTAGGCCATGCGCGTCAGTCCGGCCATCGGTTCGCCCTGGCTGCCCGTCGTCAGCACGACCACCTGATTGTCTGGCAGCAGATCGACGTCGTCCACGTCCACCAGCGCGCCAGGCTCATAACTCATCTCACCCAGCTGCACGGCCATCTTTGTCACCTGCGTCATGCTGCGGCCTACTATGCATGTGCGCCGACCGAGTTTTGTCGCCGCGTCGATCACCATCTGGATACGGTGGACGTTCGAGGCGAACATCGCGACGAATATTCTGCCCTCCGCGTGTTCGAACAGGCTCTTGAACGTCTCGGCTACCTTCCTCTCGGACATCGTGTAGCCCGGGCGCTCGACGTTCGTCGAATCGCTCATCAGCGCCAGCACGCCCTTGCTGCCCAATATCGCCAGGGTATTCAGGTCGATCACGCTGCCGTCGACAGGCGTGTAGTCGATCTTGAAATCCCCCGTGTGAATGACGATGCCTTCCGGCGTATGGATGGCCAGCGCGACCGCGCCGGCGATCGAATGGTTTACCTTGATGAACTGTACCGATAGTTTCCCCAGTTCAACTATGTCGCCCGGCACGACCACGCGCAGCAGCGCCTGCTGCTGATTGACGCGATTCTCCTTAAGCTTCTGCTCGATCAACGCCATCGTAAGCCTCGTGCCATACGCCGGAACGTTAAACTGCTTGAGTATATACGGCGTAGCGCCTATGTGGTCCTCGTGCCCGTGCGTAAAAACAAACGCCCTCAGCTTATCCTGATTCTTTTGCAGATAGGTGACGTCGGGGATCACCAGGTCTATGCCCAGCATGTCCTCCTTAGGGAATATCAATCCGCAATCGATTACGATCATGTCGTCGCCGTACTCCACGACGTACATGTTCTTGCCGATTTCGTCGACGCCTCCCAAAGGAATTACTTTTAGTTTAGTTTTGGAGGACACCTTGTAAGCCCTCCCCCCTTTCGGTTAAATTTGGTACCCTGATATATAGCGGCTCATGCCGATCGCGCGTGCGGTCTCTACAGGAAGAATCCGATCCTAACCATCCGCGTTCATAATCCTGGATGGCGGATTATCCGCCTGGGCAGCGTCGCGCAGCGCCGCGTTTATCATGTTTAGAATATCCATCGGCGAACCCGCGCCGATCATCGTGTCGATCACGTGGCCGTCTTTGATCAATACCAGCGTCGGTATGCTCATCACGCCGAACCTCGCGGCCAGTTCCACCTGCTCGTCGACGTTGATCTTGCCCACGACCATCGCGCCGCCCAGCTCCTCCGCCATCCGGTGGATCAACGGCGAGATCATTCGGCACGGCCCGCACCACGGCGCCCAGAAGTCAAGCAACACCAGCTGCTCTTCCTGCAGCACGCACGAGTCGAAGTTATCCTCGTTGATATCCACGATGTATTCGTGATCCATCCTTTTTCTCCTTTACCTTTATGGGTTTCTTGGCTTGCCGTCGCCCCGCACCGACACTATGCGCGGCTGGAACTCCGTTCTGAACGCCCATTTGTTATCCAGCATATGCAGCGCGAGCAAGCCTATCAGCATAAGCGCCCCGCCTATCATCGCCGAGAACAGCTCCGCGTTCATCGCAAGCCGCAGCGCCCTATGGATCATGCCGCCCAGGAACACCCCGGCCAGCAGCGTCGCCAGCGGCAGTCCGTATGTCATTGCGGACAACTGCACTATCTTGGCGTCCGGCACCTCTACCTCTACCACGTCTCCAGGGTTTGCAGAACCCGCCACCGGCAGCATAGCCTTGCACTCCTCCCCCGAGCACGCGTGACAATGCTTGCACGATTCAGCTCTCTCAAACTGAACCTGCACCATGTCGCCTACGCGATCCACCACCACGCCTTCGCGACGCATCTATGCCGCCTCCTTCCATATATAACGCGGGTTTGCTTTTTTTTAGTATAACTATTCGCGCCTGGGTTGTCAAATCAGGAATCACGGCGAGCCGACCGTCGTTGAACGCGGCCGCTGGGCAACGATTCAATAACGCTTGATTATACCACGTTGGACTGACTTTTAGCAACCGTCGATTTGAACTGCCGGCCATTCCAAAAGGCCGTTCGGGAGCCAACCGTATAGGCAAAAATAACATCAAACAATCTCGAATTTGCGAGGGCCGATCGCCGCACCGCTCGCTTTTTTGGTTGCTATTACGCAGATTTTGCAGTATAATATATCATTATTAGGAGGTAGGCGCTATGGCCAAAGAACGTAAACTCAGCGAGGCTGAAATCACGCGGACTGAAAATTTGGAGATGCAGGCGGCTCGTTTGGAGAGTGAGGGTTATACGGCAAGGAAACGTGTAATTCCACTGACAAAAGCGAATGTTTATGCCTTTCTCCTGTACATTCCCTTTGGGATTGTATTCACCTTAATTTACCATTTTGTGGGCGGCTCGTTCCTCCTCACTTTCACCCATCCTGTCGGCCTTTTGGTTTTCGTGGTTGCGTTTATCGTTTTGATCGTTATTCATGAGGGTCTGCATGGTTTTACTTGGGGTCTTTTCTGCAAGAATAAATTCAAAAGCATTCAGTTCGGTTTTATATGGAAATACCTTACCCCTTATTGCTCCTGTTTGGAACCGCTGCGCTTCAGCGCGTACATTTTGGGATGCTTGATGCCGTTGATGGTGTTGGGCGTAGGGTTTTTTGTCGTCGCCGCTATTACAAAAAATCACTATCTGTTTTATTATGCAAACGCCAATGTGATAGGCGCGGGCGGCGATATTTCGATTGCGCTCATGCTCCTTCGGAACAGAAAGGCGCTTATCATCGACCATCCGACCGAGTGCGGGTTTTACGCGTTTGAAAAGCAAGCCTAAAACCTGTTCACAAAATCTGAGACACGCGTTCTGGGCGCCAAACCCGCGCCAGACCGCGTGTCTGATATTTTTTGAACCATCCTATGCGGCAGAACCAGAAGAAGATATACCCATAAGATGAAAGCTGCAATCCCTTCCGCTTGAACCAGCGCGGGAGGGATTGCGCGGTTATTTTAGAGCATCGCTTGAACCGTTAGACAAGGTTCCAGAACATCGCCGTATTCGCGCTAGTGATCATGGTGAACAGTAGGGCGTTCAGGAACGCGGGGAGCCAGATATTGTTCGTCCGCACCGCCAGTTTCCTCGCGTATACCGCCGCCACGGCCAGGCAAGGCGTCAGCGCGAACAGCAGGATGCCGTTAAGCGCCTGGCCAGGCTGCATAGCGGTTCCGCGCGCGAAAAGCAGCCCATATTGCAGCAGGAGCCATATTGCCAGCCCGCCAGCGTTCATCAGGATGGCCAAAAGCGTCCCAGTGCGTTTGCCGCGGGTGTTCGCGTGTATCGCCGCGGCGTTGAAGAAGTAGTAGACGAAGAAGAACGGGAGATAACGCAGGGCGGTTAGGACATGTTCCACTTGGAAGGTGCGTACCGCCAGCGTCCATATCCGGAAATCCACCCCGAAAATAGCCTGCACAAGGAACAGAACGGCATACCCCAGCGCGACGGCGAGAAGCGTTGTAACGAAGGCCGCCGCAGCCGGAAGAACTCCCGGAACAGCATACCCGCTAAAAACAGCGCCGCCAGGCTTTTTCAGGAAATAATAGACCGCGACCGTAATCAGCGCGGCCAGCAGGCCGGAGCAAAGCGCCCAATACCCGATCTGATTCACGGTGGGTTCGTTGAAGATGCGACCCAACGGGAGTATATGCTTGGCGAAGAAGAGGCAAAGCGCGAGAATCGCCGCAGTCGCGGCCGTGACGATTCCTCCCTTCAGGTAAGCCTCCCGTTTGATTAAGCCGACCGCCAAAGCCGCCGCTCCCAACGCCGCCGCGATCCAGCCCAGAATATTCAAGCTGGACTGCTTATCCATGAACGCCGCATAGAATATGGCGGGTATCGCCGTGCCCAAAACGGCGCCAAGCAATACGATCCATTTACCTATGGTGGTGCGCTCAGCCGGCAGAGCGGGCGCGTCCGGCGTTACCGCCTTGCTCAGGAAAGGCAGGCGCAGGAGCAGCTGGACGAGCGGCACGAAGAGGAGGAAGAACCCGATCAACGCCAGGAAATTGAACGCTTCCTTCCACTGCCACACCTGATTGGACGGTGGCAGATCGGCGTTCGTCTGTCCGGCTGGTATCACGTCCTCGAAAACGTGCGTGTAGAAGCCGATGAAGTCCGCCGTCGATTCGCCTGAAAAGTGGTTCCATGGATGAGTTTCACTCGGCGTGAACACGATGCGTTCGCCGGTTTGGGATTCGCGCAGCGTATTGTCTTCGACCACGAGCGCGCCGGATTCCGCCGTATAGTATTGACCGGCTTCGCCGGCGGATCCGTCTTCCGGAAGCCCCAGAAAGACCTTCCCTGCGGCGGTAGCCGGATAATCCTTATAGACGACCGTGCCGGAGACCTTAGCTTCCTCTTCCGTTTTTTCCTGGGCGGATTTGCTGAAGAAAAACTCGTCGTAGTGCGCCGCGATAACGCCCATCGTTCTGTCGCCGAACGCGGCGAGCAGCTGATCCCTCGGCGCGATCATAGAGGCGTAAGAAAGATCCGCGCCCGCGGGAATCGCGGCGTAAATGGAACGCACCCCCGTCTGCAGCGAGGCCATCTCATCCATATAGACGGCGACGAAACTGGAGAAGCCGCCCATCGAATGGCCGCTGACAGCCAGATACGCGTTGCCTTTTTCATCATTGAGGGTATAGGATTGGGCGGCCATATACTGCGCCGCGTCAAACTGCGCCCAAACCCAGAAGGTGGAAAAATGGCCGCCGCTGGGGATCGGTTGCGCCCATCGGGAATCGCCATGGTCATACATATCAAGCGCCAGAACGATATACCCGCGTCGAGACATCTCTATAGCGGGAGCGTCCTGCATTTCCTTTGTATTTAGATAACCATGCGTAGTGACGACGACTGGCCGGGGATCGTTTTCCCCCGCGCCCTTTGGCATGTAGAGCAAGCCTGCCAGAGTTCCGCGTTCAGTCTCGAATGTGATCCGCGAGACGTTAACGCTGTAGAACGAGGAATGAACCATCCCGGCAAGAAAACCGCCAAGGATGATCAGCGCCAAGGACAGGGCGAGCCAGGCGAACGGGTTTCGCGACAGTCGTTTCATGGGAATTCCTCCTCCCAATTTATGTTATTATTGTAGCGTGCATTCGACAATTAAGCAAGCGTAATAGCCAGCGATTACAAATTTGAGTGATAATGATGAGCGGGATGAACACCGTCAATGTCCCTAGGGTATGGAAGCCAGTTCCTAAACGAAGAAACCGCTTACGTTCCGAAACAGACTATCCAGGTACAACCGGCAATCCGAAGCCG
>JAITDK010000295.1 GCA_031282605.1 Oscillospiraceae bacterium | reverse complement strand
ACTGAAGTCTGCGGCTATGTTCCACGGACTGTTGTATGAATGCTCCGAATCCTGGCGGATCCTCGCCTTGAGATTCTTTATGTCATGCACCCCTGCGAGAATTACGCTATGGAATGTCGTCCTGTTTTCAAGCGTTTTTCTCTTGAGGTACTTCGTGCGCAGTATACCTAGAAGGGACGCGAACACTATATAGTCTGACGCGCGGTCGACTTCATCAATCATCAAGACGACAGGCTTATCGGATTCTACGCACAATTGAGTTATACGTGAATCTAATACGTCCATGGGTATCTGATCGACAATCGCCAACTCAAATACCGCCGATAACGCGGGCTGAATCTCACGAAGCCGCTGTTGAATCTGTGAGGAGACTCCCGTCACGAGCGCCTTGAACGACTGAAAGTATTCCTCCCTTCCCTCAAAGGAGAGAGAGAGAACAAGGTATCGATCGCTGAGTTTTTCATTCAGCAGTTCGAGCGTGGTGGTTTTTCCATACTGGCGGGCGCGGTTGATCACGAAATATCTGCCGCGCTCGATATAATCGCAGACGATCGCGTCGATCTTAGCGCTGGTATCGGCCATGTAGTGGAGGCCGGGTCTGCATAGCCCCTCCGTGTTGAAATACTTGCCGCTCGGCACGCCCGTTCGCCCCCATTATGGATTCGACTTCCTAACTCAAGTATAGCAGTTTAATCCATCGCCAGCAACCCGGCTTTGTTTGGGGCTGTTCGGAAAATCTCGCATGGGTCTTAAGCGTCTTTTCCGCCCCATTTAAGGTAAGCATCCCTTCGGAATTCGCAGACGTGCCCGCTTCGCGCGCCGCAACTGCGTCGCTGTTCCGGTCAGCGTACATCCAGTCCGCCTCCATCCACGCTCATTGTTAGGACGAAAAATCTACCCCAATCCCCACTGCGATCTTTTTCGAACAGCCCCTGGGCTTCACGCTCCCCGCTCCAGTATTCTGTAAATCATCGGCATATCAATATGATCGCGAACGCCTTGCGCCAGCAGATCGAACTGTCGATTCTTATATTCGTTATAATCGAACGACACGTTTCCAAGCGACACGCCTTTCGATTTCGCCAACGCGCCCAGCACGGCCTCCCGGCATGGAACGCTGTCAAAGAAACCATGCAGGTATGTGCCATAAACATTGCCGCGCTGACAACCGTCCAGGGCGCCGTCGCTCAGTTGCAGGAACGGTTTAGCGTCCTGATGCCGCTGCGTAATACCCATGTGGATCTCGTATCCTTCCAGCGCCGCGCCGGTCAACGGTGCCAGCGCGCCGCCGACGCTCAACGCCTTTGCGGAGACACGTGTGCGCCGCTTCTCCGTCATGAACTCGGTTGTGACGGGCAGCAATTCCATCCCCGCGATAGAGCCGCCGCCTTCCGCGCCTTCCCCGTCTGTGACGCGTTCGCCCAGCATCTGGTAACCGCCGCAGATACCTAACGTCACAACCCCGCGCGAGGCCAGTTTCTTTATGGCGGCTTCCAGTCCGCACTCGCGCAGACGAAGCAGGTCGGCTATAGTGTTCTTTGTGCCGGGCAGTATCACCATGTCGGGATTGCCCAGATCCTCCTCGCCGCCCACGTAGCGCAGCCCGACGCCGGGCGTCGCCTCCAACGCTGTGAAGTCCGTGAAGTTGGATATATGAGGCATACCGATCACGGCGACGTCGAGCGCGGCGCCGCGATTCCTCCGGCTCAGACGCGAGGAAAGGCTGTCCTCGTCCTCAATATCCACGTCAAGGTAGGGCACGACCCCGGCGCATGGCACGCCGCAGATATCCTCCAGTATCTTCAAACCGTCGTCGAACAGCGTGATATCCCCGCGGAATTTGTTGACGACCGTCGCCTTGACGCGCGCGGAATCCTCCGGCGGCAGCAGCTTGATAGTGCCGTATAACTGAGGGAATATGCCGCCCCGGTCGATATCGCCGACGAGAATCACGGGCGCGTTCGCCATCCGCGCCATACCCATGTTGACGAAATCGTCCGTGTTCAGGTTTAGTTCGGCGGGACTGCCCGCGCCCTCGATCACGATCACGTCGAAGTCAGCGGCGAGTGAATCGTACGCTTCCTGAACCTTCGGGCGCAGCTCCTTCTTCATCGCGTAATAGTTCCTCGCAGAGATCGTACCGATCGGAACGCCGCCTACGATCACCTGCGAGCCTTGGTTATGCACCGGCTTGAGCAGTATCGGATTCATGCGCGCGTCCGGTTCGACGCGCGCCGCCTCCGCTTGTACCGCCTGCGCGCGACCCATCTCCAGCCCGCCGCGTGTGATGAACGAGTTAAGCGCCATATTCTGGCTTTTGAACGGCGCCACGCTATAGCCGTCCTGCCTGAATATCCGGCACAGCGCGGCGGTTAAGATGCTCTTACCCGCGTTGGACATCGTGCCTTGAACCATGATCGCCTTCGCCATCACAAAATCCCCCAGATAATGATGATCAGCGTCGTCATTAACGCCGCGCTCCAATATAGCAAACCGTTTGCTGCGCCGATATCGCCGGGTTCGGGCGCGCGGTCGTCGTCGCCGATAGTAGGTTTATAAACAGGCTTGCCGAAATACATATGCGTCCCACCTAGTTGGATGTGCAGCGCGCCGGCGGCGGCGGACTCGCTCCATGCGCAGTTGGGACTGCTGTGATTGGCATGGTCGCGCTTCACGACGCGCCGCGCGTTGCGCGCGTCCAGCCTCGCCATGAACGCGGCGGTGCACATCAGCGCAGCGGTCAATCTGGCGGGAATCCAATTGAGCAGATCATCCAGCCGCGCGCTGCTCCAGCCGATATCACGGTACTTGTCGTTCATGTAGCCGACCATTGAATCCAACGTGGACGCCGCCTTGAAACCGAACCCCGCTATGGGTCCGCCTAACGCCAGGAAGAGCAGCGGCGCGATCACGCCGTCGGTCGTGTTCTCCGCGACGGATTCGATCGTCGCCTTGACGACCTCCTCGCGGGTGAGGGTGTCGACGTCGCGGCCAACGATGCGCGCGACCCGCTTGCGCCCCGCCTCAACGCCTAAGACTAACGCCCGGGCGACGCCCTTCGCTTCGTCCGCCAGATTCTTCACGCTGACGCACGTCCATGATAACAGCGCCATCACGATGAATCGCGGGATCGCGCCGCACAGCCCGGCCAGCCGGATCGACAAAGCGGCGAACAGCATAGACAGCAGCACGGTGGAAGCGGTCAGAATCGGCGCGGCGAAACGCAGATTTCGGAAACGTTTGCGCAGGAGGGTTTCCATCCAACGGATGAACAGCCCCATTCCGCGCACCGGGTGGGGGAACCATTCCGGGTCGCCGACGATTACGTCAAGCAGGAGTCCGGCGAGCAGCGCCCATATATGCGGCGGAAACCAGTGAATCAAGGCAGACTCCCCCTTCGCGAGATATCCGCTATACATTCCACAAGCCGGTCATTCTCGTGCGGCAGCCTCACCGCAATCCGGAAGTATCGCTCGTCCAGCCCGCGAAACCCTATGTGTCGCCTTACCGCGACGCCCCGCGCAGCGAGTCCGGCGGGCAAGTCCAACGCGGAATCGTCGCGTATCAATAAAAAGTTAGCCGCACTTTCGCCGACGCGTAAACCCAACGCACACAGCCGCCGCGACACTCGCGATCGTTCTTTCGTGATAACCGCCCGCGTCCGGCTGATAAATTCGGTTTCGGCGAGCGCGGCGACGCCCGCGTTCATCGCCGGGAGGGAAACCGCCCACGGCGGACCAGACCGGCGCAGCCTGTCAATCAGCACGGCATTAGACGTCGCGCAGTAACCCAACCGCAAACCGGGCATGGCGAACATTTTGGTGAAGGAACGCGTGATAACCAAACCAGGCGACCGCTCCAACCACCGCAGAAGCGTGTGTTCCTCATAACGCTCGACGAAGTCGATGAAGCTCTCGTCCACAATAAGGGTGGCGTTCTTTTTGTTACACTTCGCCGCTATGGCGCGCATCAGCGCTGGATCAATCAACGATCCCGTCGGATTGTTTGGATTGCATAGGAACACCATATCGGCGCTATCCACTGCGGATAAGACCGCGTCCGTTACGGAGAAACCCTCCTCTTCCCGAAGGTTATGCCGAATCACATCGGCGCCGGCGGCGTTCAGCGCGGCTTCATACTCCGAGAATGTCGGCGCGAGTATAAGAGCGCGGCGCGGGCGCAACGCGTAACAGAGCCTGTATATCACATCCGCCGCGCCATTGCCGCAGAATATCCACCCGTGCGGCACGTCCAGCGAACGCTCCAGCGCCGCGCGGAGTTGGCGGCAGTGCGTATCAGGATAGCGTTCGCTCGAAGCGATGGCTTCCATCGCCGCGGCGCGCACGGATTCCAGCATCCCCAGCGGGTTGATGTTCGCTGAAAAGTCCAACGTCGTCTCAGCGGCAAATGTGTCGCCGCCGTGGTATTCCATCCGGCTTCCTCCGATCTGTCAAACGCCGCCGACCAGCGTCCAGGCGTCGCCCGCAACGCGTACGACGAACCCGCCGCAATTACTCACCTGCCAGTCGAACAGATCGCCCGTCAGATGAGCTTGCATCAGCGTCATGATCGTGCCGCCGTGAACGACCAGCGCGATACGCTGACAGCCGCTGCAATCCGCGCGTATCGTCTCCCACGCGTCCAACACCCGCGCGCGCACCTCGCTGACCGTATCGCCGCCAGGCGGAGGAATGTCGCCGCTGCTGTCCAGCCAGCGTTGATATTCCGTCGCATCGCGCAGTTCTTCATACGCGCGACCCTCGAACGAGCCGAAGTTCGCCTCGCGCAGCCCGTCCAGCGCGACTATCGGCGCGTCAGGGAAGACGACGCGCGCCGTCTCGGCGCAGCGGCGCAGAGGACTGACATACAGACGTCGGGGGATGAAAGGAATTCTTGCCGCCAGTTCACGGGCGGCGGCGCGCCCCGCATCGCACAGGGGTTCATCGGTCGCGCCAATGTACCGCCGCGCAAGGTTGCCCTCCGTGGCGGCATGGCGCAGCAGTATCATATCCATTGCGAAGCCGCAACCGCCACCAGGCAAACCCACTCGCACACCTGCAGGAACCATCCGGATAAGTCGCCGGTTATGCCGCCGAATTGCTTGTACGCCATATACCTATAGTAAACGAACGACGCAAGAGAGGCTATAGTGACGACGACCCCCGCCGATGGCCGCGCGATTATCATGAGCGCGACCGACACGGCGAACCACGCGGCGCAGGCCGCGCGCACCGCGTTCGTGTTCGCCGAGCTGACAAACGCCGCCAGCACACCGTCGCCGCGCGCGTTCTTGAACGTCACGGCAGCGAATCCTGTCAACGCCCTCGACAGCGCCGGCACTGCGGCGATTGTCATAACCTGGTCGGGCGTAAAGGCCATCTCGCTTAATACCGCGAACTCTGTCAGCATGTACAGGCACAACGAGATCACCGCGAAAGCGCCTACCCTCGAGTCCTTCATTATCTCCAGCTTGCGCGCGGCCGGCTGATGAGACGCCAGCGCGTCAGATACGTCGCAGAAGCCGTCTAAATGGATACCGCCGGCGATAGCGATGTGAATCAGCATCATGCCCGCCGATTGCAAGAGCGCCCCAACGCCTAAACGCGAGCATATCCGCATCCACACCCACAGCGCCGCGCCGATCACCACGCCGACCAGCGGGAACCCGGCCAGCGCGTATGCCATGCTATCCGCACCCCACTCCACGGACGGCATGGGTATGCGCGAGTACATGCCGAACGCTATGACGATCGGCTTGAGATGTTTCGGTATATTTACTTCTCTTTTAATTGCGTTCATCGCGGTACATAATCGCCGATGCCCGTGCCGCTTAACGTTGCGGTTTCACGAAACACGGCGAGCGCCAATTCAATCAGCGGCATAGCGGCGACCGCGCCAGTGCCTTCGCCCAGCCGCATCCTCGCGTGTATCGGCGCTTCCAGACCCAACGCATTTAGCAGCAGCGCGGCGGCGCGTTCCTCCGATACGTGGCTGGCGATCATATAATCCGTGACGTTAGGGCATAACCCCCGCGCGGCCAGCGCGGCGGCGGACGAGATGAACCCGTCGATCAGCACGGGCACGCGCGCCGCGGCACCGCCGAGGAATACGCCCGTCAATCCGGCTATCTCCAAGCCGCCCACCTTGGACAGCACGTCTATCGGATCGGACGGATTCGGTCGATGCAGCGTCAGCGCGCGTTCGACGACAGCGATCTTGCGCGCCAAACGATCATCGCTCAACCCCGCGCCGCGTCCGGTCGTTTCGGCGGCCGCGCAGCCCAGCAGCGCCGCCGCGACCGCGGCGCTGGCCGTCGTGTTACCGATCCCCATCTCCCCCGTCGCAAGCAAGTTATAACCCTGCTTTGCCAGGTTGGACGCTATCTCAACGCCCGTTTCGACGGCCTTTAACGTTTCGTCGCGCGTCATCGCGGGTTCGACCGCCATATTCCTCGTGCCGTTGCGGATTAGACGATCCAGCACGCCCTCGCCTCGCACGGGCGGCGCGACGCCGATGTTCACCGCGACCACGTCCGCGCCGACGGCGTTCGCCATACGGCAAACGGCGGATCGGCGCGCGCCAATGACCTCGGTCATCATGGCCGTGACCTCATAACCGTTCTGGGCGACCCCCTCCGATACGACGCCGTGGTCGGCGCACATGATCACCACCGCCTTGCGCAACGGTTCCAGCGGCAGTCCGCCGTACGCGCCGGCCATGCGCGATACGACGTCCTCTAGCCATCCTAGGCTGCCTGGCGGCTTGGCTATATCGTCCCAATGAAGCCGCGCGGCTTGCGCGGCTTCGGCAGACGCGGGCTGTACGGCGGCAATCGCCTCGGTTAATTTCACGGGTATTCTCCTTTGATTATGATGGGTAAGCCGCAGACAACGCGCACCACCTTTTCCGCGCGCTGTGCCATGCGGCAGCACAAGCGTCCGCAAGCGTCGCGAGCCTCGCGGTCGCGGCGTTCGAGCGGGATTATGCCGCCGCCGACCTCGTCGCATACGACGATCGCTTTATTGGCAAGCGATTCAAGCAACGCGTCCGCTGCCTCGGGACTCTCGGGGCGATAATTGAATACAGCGTCCTGCAGATTGATTATAACGGGGCGGTCGTCTATAACGCCGTCCGCGATCGACGATTCATCCCAACCTAGGTTTCTTACATACTCGCGCTTGCCAGCGCCAGCGCCGCCGACCACCAGAATCATACGACCGTCCCCTTCAGCTGTATTGGGATGCCGCAAACCAACTCGTATACGGCGTCGGCTCTCGCGGCCAGCGCGCGGTTGATTCGGCCTAGGAGCTGGATATAGCGCAGGGTGCCGTCGCCGTAAGACGCGGCGTCGCGGCCGACTTCGTTCGTAACCTGGATCAGACAGGAGCATTGAGCCGCCAGCGCATCCTGGCCTCGGACGATCTTTTCAAACACAGCGTCATTATTATGGCCGGCGTCACGCTCGGCGCCGGCATCGTCGAACATCTCGTTTGCGGTCAGATTGCACAGGCATTCCAGCAGCGCGGTTCCGCCGGTTGGCAGTATAAGCGAATCCATATCGGCGTACCGTTCAATTGTGGCGAATCCCTTTCCGGCGCGCAGTCCGCGATGACGGGCGATCCGCCGCTCGCTCTCTTCACCATAGGGCTTCATCGCGGCGATATAGCTCAGCGGGCGAGCCTGTGCCAGCGCAAGCGATTCCGCAAACTCGCTCTTGCCGCTGCCCGCGCCGCCGGTCAACAATATTCGCATCATACTCCTCCCCCCCCAGTTTTAGTGTAGTATGACCGCCCTCCAAATGTCAAGTCGAGGATTGGCATTCGGAGGGTGGTCGGTGCGTCAGTTGCTCATTTTGCGCACTATTAAGCTTGTGCCGGTAAACGCCACTTCCTCAATGCCGGTGAAATCCAGCCTTAGCGTGATGACATCGTTGGCTCGCATTTCGCGCATTTGTATATCGCAGACGGGGAACCGCAGCATGTCGGATAATGAGAACATGCGCGTCATGGGCGTAGGCGGCGGTATTGAACCGCTCGAACTAAACGTTATGGTAAACGTTAAGGGCATGATCGTCTCGTTCGGCTGCGGCGTGACCGCCATATTCGTGGAAAAAGATATCTCATATTGGCCGTTTTCCATGATGATGATCCTGGTTCCTGAGCCATACGTGACCGCCGTGCCCATCTCTGTGATTATCGTAGTCGTAAAGACACAGTTGCCGGAGGTGGTGAACGCATGCATCCTAGGCGCAAGCATTTGCATATATGAGACCACGGAACCGGGCG
>JAITDK010000233.1 GCA_031282605.1 Oscillospiraceae bacterium | reverse complement strand
CCCATGAAATTCAGGTATTCCAGCCCGGTCAGGCGGTCATAAGCGTCTTGCGCGTCGGGGACGTAGCCTATCTTGCGCTTGGCCGCGATAGGATCGCCGTCCAGCGCGACGCCGCCGATGGTGATGCGTCCCTCGTCGGGCGAGAGTATCCCGGTGATCAGCTTGATCGTGGTGGTCTTGCCGGCGCCGTTCGGGCCGATGAAGCCGAATACCTCGCCCGCGCGAACCTCGAGCGACAATCCATCCACCGCACGGACGCCGCCCTTCGCGTAACGCTTGGATACGTTTGCCAGTTTCAGCATGTGGGCTTCCCCTTTCAACCGTGTCCTACCACTGTTATGAACTTGGTCATGACATACCCGCTCTGCCCGTTCACGAATACCTCCGTCCATTTACCCGGACTTGAGAGTATCTTCACCTGCACGCCGCTGTACAGCTTGTCGATTACATCAGCGGAGAGGGAGGGTTCGCTCCTCACGTTCAGCCACTCGTCCGGTTCTGGCGTGCAGACAATGCCCGCCGACGTATCGTTATCGCTGTGCTGCATGTTAGTATACGATCTGGATGTTATGTCATATCTATATATGCCTTCAACGAAGCCTGTCCTGCCGTCAAGGGTGGTAACATGCCAGTATGCGCCCGCCCTGTTGATCACATCGAGATGCAGGTAGTTCCCCGCGTTCGCGGTTACCTCGGCTGTGACGTCGGCCTTTACATCCGGGAAGCTGTACAGCTTGACGGGTTCGTCAGTAAAAAACCCGATGGATTCGACCGGCTCGTATTCAATATTCTGCGCGTCCAGGAACACCTCGGCGACGGCCATCCATCCGCGCCTGTCATACAGCGACACCTCATACAGACTACCCTGTTGACGGTGAACCACTACGGTCGTGCCGAACTCCACCTCGCCGATGACGTTCGCCGAGCTGATTTCCGGCGAGCTGTACAGAGGAGGCAGGGAGTTTCCCCTCAACGCGCCGTTATATACGACGCCGTACATGTCCCTGCCCTCGGGGTATGCCTGTCCGGCGCGCCAGTCGAGCATAACATCATTGGCGTTTATATAACCATCAAGCTCCGCGATGGTTACATGCAGATACTCCACCTCAAGCCGCCCGATGATACCAAAGGCGGTGAGACGCGTTCCCTCGTCATACGTACCTATAACATCGGCGCCGTCGGACGGGGCGGTCAGCAGCGCAGTGCTCACGCGTACGGCGCCGCCTTCCATATCGCTGCGCAGTTCGACGGCAGCCACGTTGAAGCGCAGATCCTGCGTTCGCGCGTAGCCTGTCATGGGATTGCCCGGATTGCCGCCCACGCTGACGGCGCACCAATCGCCATGCCGAGAGTGCACGATTACGGGCGTGCCGCTGTAGTAGTTCGCCGCGGGCTCCTGCATCTCGTCCATCTCGCTGCGCAGCGGGATCATACTAATCGGGCTTGGGTTGTGCATGATGGCGAACTCAACCTGGGACGAGTCCGCGTCGGCATTGGCCAGCGCCGATGGCCAGCACAGCAATAGTGTCAGCGAAAGCAGCAGGGATATAATGTTTCTGTTCATAAGTACCTCCTATAGTTAGTTATAATCTCGTTGGTTAATATCGTTAGTTGGTCTCGTTAGTTAGTCTCGTTAGTCAATCACATGTAGCCCGCTGTCGAGGGGAGTACCTCGTTCCCCACTCGTTACTCCCACACCCCGTCGGCGTTAATATAATGAATCGTTTGCAGGTAAATGGACTGAATATACCCTTC
This sequence comes from Oscillospiraceae bacterium, assembly GCA_031282605.1. Classification (GTDB taxonomy): domain Bacteria; phylum Bacillota; class Clostridia; order Christensenellales; family Aristaeellaceae; genus BNUH01. The sequence goes on along the minus strand of JAITDK010000233.1, from coordinate 6,770 downwards.
CTGATCATTTATGACGAGGTGTGTCCAGCCTTCCGCCTCGCCCAGTATCTTGCCCTGCCATCCGTCATACGCGATGCCGATCCGATCTCCGCCCGGACTGCTCCGCACATTCACCCAGCCGCTGCTGAGACAGACTATGGCGATGCCGTTTCCCTTCGCTTCATCGGCGTATGAACCGTAGATTATGGGCGGATCGGTGTAATTCTCGCCGCTGCCCGGCATGTAACCGATCGATCCGTCGGGCGCGCGCACCTTCCACACGATCCCGGCGAGAGCCAGCGCCTCGAAATCCGTGTACGCTTCGGTGGCTTGATAGACCGCCACCGTCGTCCCAAACTTATATTGCGAGAAATCATACAGCTCGATCGTGCCGCGACGGCGCATCCGCAGCACGTTTACCGGCGCGTATTCAACGTTATCGGAATTAAGCCGAACCTCACTGGCGAGTATCCAGCCATGCCTGTCCGCCAACGTCACATCATTGTCCGCCAGCGTCACATCATAAAAATCGCCTTCCCGACCGTTCACGATGAGGTTTGAACCCCAGACAAACCACTTGGAATCCTGCTCGTCCAACTCCGGCTTGCCGTATACCGGCGTTCCATCCTTAAACGGCCACCCGGTCGGCAGGACGCTGGGGTATATGAGTCCATACGTCTCGCTGCCGTCAAGGGTCGACAATATGGAGTCGGTTTCACCCGGCTCCTCGACCTTCAACGCCGCTTCAGGGTCCGCATCCGCGAACGCCGCCACGCCGAACGCCAGCGTCAATGTCACCAGTGCCACAACCATCTTCTTTATATCCATATAAACCTCCAATCATTCCGGACATCCGTACTGAATCCGCTCCGCAGCCCATCGGGCGTGCTCGCTCACGGCCAGATCATCCACAACCATTAGACGTTTCAACGGAGGAAGATATTCCCTGCGGCAAAAATTTCCCGCGATCAGCGCGGCCTGCGCCTGCACCCGACGCAGCCTGGCGTAATTGACGCCTATCGCCTTGCCCATCGCGTCCAGCGTCTCCGCCGACGGCTCCAACAGGTTCTCCGCGCGCAGCCACGGCCAGTCCTCGCGCTGGATAATCCCGACGCTCGGCGGCTCCATCGGGCACACAAACTGACAAACATCGCACCCAATCAACCGCCTGCCCATTAACCGCCGATACTCGACAGGGGTAGGTTTGCCAGAAAACATATGGAATCTCAAGCATTTGTTAACAGTTATGCCGCCCTTGCCATCCAGCGCGCCGGTAGGACACGCATTGACGCAGCGCCTGCATCCCACACAGCCCGAAGCGAGATCGGCGCGCTCGGGATTCCCGCAGCGCGTCGGTTCGTCCGGTTCATATAACGCTGATATACCAAATACTTGTATGCAGATATAGCTTCCATGTTCTCGCGTATACAGCAGCGTGTTCATCCGATACTCGCCCAGTCCGGTGAATAACGCCGCCGTCTTAGCGCGAATCGCCGACAACCGTTCGGCTTGAATATCCAGCGCGCGAACCCGCTCCATCCATTCGCCGCTCTTGTGATACGCTGCGTTCATGCCGATATACGCGGCGGAGAACTCGGCGGCGCCTTTTTCAAGCGCGTTATCGGGTTGCGAGGTTGAGTCCGCCCACTTGAACGTCGGCATAACCAACGCCACTATTGAGCGCGGCTCGAACGGCAGCGCCTTCATCGGCGTTCCCGGCAGCGGCAGCGCGTGATTCGGCGTGGTTATGCCCATCGACGTGAAGCCCAATTCACGCGCTATGTCATACAGTGTTTCGCGCGATACCGGCATTGCAATCGCCCGCCCTGCGTGTTATGATCCGCCAAGCCGCGCCAGCAGGTAAGCCTCGTCCTCGACTGGTATACCCAACGACCGCGCCTTGTCCAGTTTGCTCCCGGCCGACTCGCCCGCTATCACCAACGTGGTCTTCTTCGTTACGGAATCGCCCGTCTTGCCCCCGGCGGCTCGCACCGCTTCCTCCGCTTCCCGGCGGCTGAAAAGAGCCAGCGTCCCTGTAATCACAACCAGCTCGCCGTCGAGCGCGCCCTTGACCCCGCCGCTTGACGCTTCGTTTGTCGAAGACGCGTCGGACGATGCGCGCATCGGGTCTATCCCTGTGCGCTTCAGTCCGTCTATCAGCCTGATGTTCTCATCCTGCTTGAAAAACTCGATCACGCTCTCGGCGACGACCCCGCCGACGTCCTCGACGGCGGTCAGCGATTCAGCGTCGGCAAGACGCAGCGCGTCTATCGAGCTGAATCGTTCGGCCAGGTCGCGCGCCGTCTTGGCGCCCACGTTGGGGATGCCCAGCGCGAACAGAACCGCGTCCAGAGGGCGGGACTTGCTGCGCTCGATGGCGGCCAGCAGGTTTGACGCGCGCTTGCTCCCCATGCCGGGCAAGCCTATCAGCCGCTCCTCCGTCAATGAATACAGCTCGTCCGGCGAACGCAATCCTATCCGATCGTATAACAATTCGGCGGTCTTCTCGCTGAACGCGTCTATGTCCATCGCCGAACGCGACGCGAAGTGGGTCAACCTCGCCACGCGCTGAGGCATACAGTCGCGGTTACCGCAGAACAGATGCGCCCCCCGACGCTCGACAGGCGCGCCGCACGCTGGACAGAATTCCGGCGCGACGATCGGACGCTCGTCGGGGAACAGCTCGTCGGTGCGCCCGAGTATCTCCGGGATAACGTCGCCGGAACGCCGCAGCCATACGTCGCACCCGATCGATACGCGCTTGCGCTCAATGTCGCCCTGGTTATTCAGCGTGGCTTTGCTGATGGTTACCCCTGCCAGCTCGACCGGATCGAGCCACGCCAGCGGGGTCAGCTTACCCGTGCGTCCCAGTTCCCACGTCACGGCGGTCAACCGCGTCACGGCCTCCTCGGCCTGGAACTTGAACGCTATCGCCCAGCGCGGGAACTTGTCCGTCGCGCCCAGCGCGCGACGCGGCGCTATGCCGGCCACCTTCACCACCGCGCCGTCGATCATGAAGTCTAGGCGTTCGCGGTTGGATTCCAGTTCGCGCACGGCGGCGATAGCTTCGTCCATCGTGGACGCGGCGCGAGCCTCCGGACTGACGGGGATGCCGTTCATCCTCAAGAACGCCAGCATTCCTATGTGATCAGTATACGGAACGTCGCGCCACGCTGGGTTTGGATCGTCTGGATTGGGTTGGATGAATCCTACCTGATAGCAGAATATGTCCAGCTTGCGCGACGCCGTGACGGCGGGATCGAGGTTGCGCAGCGCTCCTGCGGCCGCGTTGCGCGCGTTCTTCAGCGGGACGTCCGCGGTTTTGTTGTAAGCGTCCAGCGTGGAAAAGCGCATGATCGCCTCGCCCTGCGCTTCCATCCTGCCCTTGAACGGGATGGTGAGCGGGATCGCGCGGATCGTGCGCGCCTGAGGCAAAATGGCCTCGCCGACCGTACCGTTGCCTCTCGTAGCCGCCTGGGTCAGCTCGCCGTTCTCATAGGTGAGGTTTATGGTGAGTCCGTCCAGCTTGTACTCGACGACGAAGGGTTCGATCCCGCCCGAATCTTCCGTCGCGTCTTCCGTTAAAAGACGCGCCGCCCGCGCCGCCCATTCCCTCAACCCCTGCTCGGATGTGGTCTTATCCAGGCTCCACAGCCTCGCCAGATGGGTATGCGGCTCGAACGCCGCCAGCGGTTCCCCGCCTACGCGCGTGGTCGGGCTATCGGGCAGTACGACGCCGCTCTCAAGCTCCATGCGGCGCAGTTCGTCGTAAAGCGCGTCCCATTCCGCGTCCGATATAATCGGCGCGTCGTGGACGTAATAGGCGCGGGCGGTCTCATTCAGGCGGTCTACCAGGGAGCGCATATCCATTCTGGTCAATATCCATCCTTGCCTATATCTATTCTATGCAATACCCATTCTACTCTGTCACTTTGACTATCGGCGCCATCGACGCGACGAACTCCCTCACGCCGTACGCCGCGAATTCTATCAGCACGCGGCTATCGGTTCCGGCGCCCTTCAGCTCGACGACGTTGCCCTCGCCGAATTTCTTATGCAGCACGCGGTCGCCCGGCTTAAACAGCATCATAGCCGCGGCCTGTTCGGCGAACGCCTGCGCCGACGACGGACTGTAACCCTTGCGCACGCCGGGGATATTTAGCGCGCCGACACGCCCCGTCTCCCTGGGATTGGGCACGGCGCGCAGTCCTTTATGGGAGGCCAGCTGTTCGCGGGTCTTTACCTCGGGGTTAGCGACGGGGGCCTTGCGCGCCCTTGCCGCCTCCTCGATCAAGCGCCGCGGCACCTCGTCCAGGAATTGAGAGGGGAAGCTGTGCTGGGTTTGGTTATACAGCATACGCTGTTCGGCATACGAGAGATAGAGCCGATCCTTCGCGCGGGTGAATCCTACGTAGCACAGACGACGTTCCTCTTCCAGGCGGCCGGCGTCCTGCAGACTGCGGTTCGACGGGAACAACCCCTGCTCCAACCCGACCAGGAACACGTTGCCAAACTCCAGTCCCTTCGCGCTGTGAAGCGTCATCAGCGTGACCGCGCCGGGGCCTTCGCGCATCGAATCGAGATCCGTGACCAGCGCGATGTTCTCCAGATAACCCTCGAGCGTCGCGCCCTCGGTCTTATCGCCATACTCCTTCGCCGCGCCGATGAATTCGTCGATATTCGCCAGACGGTCGCGTCCCTCCTCGGTGTTCTCCTTCTCGTACTGAGCGCGCAGCCCGAACGACTCGACGACGGCGGATACAGCGTCGCCCACGCTCATGGTTTCCGCTCGCGCTATCATGTCCAGCAATTCATTTCCGAAGTCGGCCACGCTCTTGCGTGCCCTCGACGCCAGCGACTCATGCGGCTCCAGCAGCGAGGTGAACATGCTGGTTCCGGATTCGGTGGCGGTGCGAACCAGCTCCGCCACGGTCGCGTCGCCTATCGCGCGGCGCGGGGTATTGATGACGCGGCGCAGGGATACGTCGTCGGCGGGATTCACCAGCAGGCGCAGGTACGCCACGACGTCGCGCACTTCCTTACGGTCGTAGAATCTCGGCCCGCCGTAAACGCGATATGGTATGCCCGCGCGCACCAGCATCTCTTCCAGCACGCGGGACTGGGCATTCACGCGGTAGAGCGCGGCTATATCGCCGTAGTTTACGCCCGCCTGCTTGAGCATCCTCATGCGGTCGCAGACCCACGCGGCCTCGGCTCTCTCGTCTAGCGCCTTGAACAGCACGATCAGCTCGCCATCGCCGCGATCCGTCCACAGCGTCTTATCCTTGCGGCTCACGTTGTGCGCTATAACCTGATTCGCCGCGTCCAATATCGTCTGGGTGGATCGGTAGTTGCGCTCCAGCTTGATCACCTGGGTATTCGGGAAGTCCTTCTCGAAGTCCAGTATGTTGCGGATGTCCGCGCCGCGCCAACCATATATGGATTGATCGTCGTCGCCCACAACGCAGATATTCCCGCTGCGCGCGGCCAGCAAGCGTATCAGCTGGTATTGCGCGGCGTTGGTATCCTGGTATTCGTCCACGTGAATATAACGGAAACGCCGCTGATAGCTCTCCAGCACTGGCGGATGCTCTGCGAACAATTCCAGCGTTTTTACCAGCAGATCGTCAAAGTCGAGGGCGTTCGCGTCCCTGAGCCGCTTCTCGTATTCGACCATTAATTCGCAGATCGTTACGCGACGCTGGTCGCCGCCGCCCTTAACCAACCACTCCTTCGGCGATATCATCTTGTTCTTGATATCCGACAAGGTGGATCGTATCTCCCGGACGGGGTAGACCTTATCGTCCAGGTTGCGCCGTTTGAGCATATCCTTTACAACGGCGCTCTGGTCGTCCTCGTCGTATATCGTGAACGCGCGTTTATATCCCAGCTTCTCTATATCGCGTCTGAGTATCCTGGCGCAGCACGCGTGGAACGTCATTATCCATGCTTCGGATGCGCTCGTTCCGGCCAGCGCGTCCACCCGCTCGCGCATCTCTCGCGCGGCCTTATTCGTAAATGTGATGGCCAATATCTCGCGCGACGGCACGCCGCTGGCGATCAGGTTCGATATGCGGCATGTCAGCGCGCTGGTCTTGCCCGAGCCCGCTCCGGCCAGTATTAGCAGCGGCCCGTCAAACGTCGTGGCCGCTCGCGCCTGTTCAGGGTTCAATGCCGTACGATTAATCATTACAAATACCACCTGCCCAACTACAAATCCCGCCTATCCCGGTTATTCCATCCCTATATTACCACAAAATGCCGTAAAAGGAAAGCGCGTCGCAGCAATCCCAATTTTGATCCGGAACAGACTATCGGAGCGCGATAGTCTGCCCGAACCCGATGGAATGTGCGTCGTCACACCCGCGCGTCGGCGAGGATGGGCAAATACAAAAAACAATTGATATGTGTCGGAAACGATGGGTAATCGAAAGGTTTCGTTATGTGCTCAAAAGAGGTTGTAGGATCGAGGTTGTTCAGCGGCGTAGCGTTGCGCGGTGTAGCGTCTATATTGCGTCACGTAACCTTCGGCTGTTCGCTGCGGCGGGACGCTGTCCGGTTTGCGAACCGGATGCGCTTTAAATTTGTGGCGCCCCGCCACTATGGTGTGAGTTGATTATTCCATTATAGCATTATTACTGGCGGGGCGCAGGGTTGGGACGATAGGACGATGGAACGTAGGAACGAGGAACGTCCCTGCGGGGAGCCTGGGACTCTGTCCCAGACCCTGCGAAGGGCTATCCGCCCTTTCGAATCCTGACCAGGCTTCGCCTGGACCATCGTGATACACA
>JAITDK010000211.1 GCA_031282605.1 Oscillospiraceae bacterium | reverse complement strand
TGAACCGGGGGAACACAGCAAGACGCTGACCATGCTGGGCTATGTTCTGAACGTGCTGGCGCGGCGTGGGTTTACTCGCGGGGATTGCGTGGCGGCGCTGGGCGGCGGCGTGACCGGCGACTTGGCGGGATTCGCGGCGGCGGTGTACGCTCGAGGCATACCGTTCGTGCAGCTGCCCACCACGTTGTTGGCGGCGGTGGATTCCTCGATAGGCGGCAAGACCGCCGTAAACCTCGACGCCGGCAAGAACCTCGCCGGCGCGTTCTGGCAGCCTTCGCTGGTGCTGTGCGACACCGCCGTGATGCGTGATCTGCCCGCGCCGCTTATGTCCGAAGGCGCCGCCGAGATGATCAAGCACGCGGCGTTGGCCGATCCCGAGCTTTTCGCTCGGTTGGCCGGCTCGGATGCCGCCCGCACCGATCAACTAGAGGATACGCTCGCACGCAACCTGGCGATCAAGCGTTCGTGCGTCGAGGCCGACGAGCGCGACACGGGCGTTCGCCAATTGCTGAACCTGGGACACACGATCGGCCACGCGATCGAGATCGTGTCGGATCACGCGTTCACCCACGGTCAAGCCGTCGCGATCGGGTTATACCGTATAACGCGCGCGGCCGAGCGATTGGGTTATGCGCGGGATGGGTTGTCCGGCGAGATTCGACAGGCGCTGACGGCGAATAATCTGCCGCACGAATGCGATTTAACCGCAGATGATCTGCTGTCGACAGCCAAGCTGGACAAAAAACGAGCCGGTTCGACGACGACGCTGGTCGTGCCGCGAGATATCGGTGAATGCGAATTAAAGCGCGTAAACGACGCGGAATTGGCTCGCTGGTTTCGCGCCGGTTCCGGCTGATGCGCATATGTTAACCAAATAACCAGCGGCATGGGGGGAAACGATATGAACGCAGTAGTATGGCCCGGTAAACTGCACGGAACTGTAGCTGCGCCGCCGTCGAAGTCATGCGCGCACCGGCTGCTGATAGCAGCTGCGCTGGCTGATCGTCCGACGACCCTGACGGGATTGCCTCTTGACGCGGCGGGCGAGGACGTCAACGCGACCGTCGCCGCGCTGACCTCCCTTGGAGCGCGGTTCACGCGAGATGGATCGAGCGTGCTGGTCGAGCCGATCGGCATGAGCCAACCGCCGGATACATCCGTTGCGCCAACCGTCGACTGCGTGCAGAGCGGCTCCACGCTGCGGTTCATGCTGCCCGTCGCCGCGTCGCTGGGCAGAACCGTTCGCTTCACCGGCGAGGGCAGGCTGCCGGAACGACCGATCACACCCCTGGTTGATCAACTGGCGATGCATGGCGCTCGGTTCGGCGCAGACTCTAGCAAGGATGTCAAGCTGCCGTTCACCGTGACCGGACCGCTTCATGGCGGGTTGTGGACTCTCCCCGGCGACGTAACCAGCCAGTTTGTGTCAGGCTTGCTGTTCGCGCTGCCCACGCTTGAGGAGGACAGCCGCATAGAACTGTCCGGGCCGCTGGAATCCAGTGGGTACGTCGACCTGACGATAACGGCGCTGGGTTCGTTTGGCATAAATATAATCAAGGAGAGCGGCGGGTTTACCGTGCCGGGCGGACAGGTGTACCGCGCGCCTGATTCGTCCGTCGCGGTCGAGGGCGATTGGTCCGGCGCGGCGTTCTGGTATGGCGCTAACGCGTTGGGTTCGAATATAAAGATAGAAGGATTGTCTCCCGCTTCATGGCAGCCGGATCGCGCGATCCCCGCGCTGATTGACGCGCTGATACTGGGCGCGACGACGCTCGATCTCTCCAATACCCCCGATCTATGCCCGATCATGGCCATCGTTGCGGCCGGACTGCGTCAGCCCGTGAGGCTGTCGGGCATATCCCGCCTAAGGCTGAAGGAGAGCGACCGCGTCAAGGCGCTCGTTCAGGGATTCAACAATTTTAGGATGCCTGTAATCGCTCTGCCGGACGCGCTTATCATACCGCGAACCGAAGGCTTTAAGGGCGGCGCGGTCAGTTCGTTCGACGATCATCGCATCGCGATGGCGTTCGCGATAGCCGGCACGGTCTCCTCCGCTTCCATCGCCATAACCGGCGCGGAGTGCGTACATAAATCATACTCTTCGTTCTGGGGGGATATGGAGGATCTGGGCGGCAATGTGCGCTTGGCCATATATAGTCCAGACTACCTAGCGAAGCTGGAACGCGAGACGGCCGATACTATTTAGGCCTATTCGAAAGGATAATGCGCATGGCTAATCATATAGGCGAGCGCGTGCGGCTGACCATATTCGGGCAGTCGCACGCGCCTGCTATCGGCGCGGTGATCGAAGGCCTGCCCGCCGGATTCCGCGTCGATTGGGACGCCGTTCAATCGTGGCTGGACAGGCGCGCTCCGGGTCGGAACGCGCTATCCACGTCGCGCCGGGAGGCCGACGTCCCGCGCGCGCTGTCAGGGCTCAACGCGAACGGCGAGACATGCGGCGCGCCGCTGGCCATAATGATCGAGAACGGCGACGCACGTTCCGGCGACTATAGCTCGATAATAGAAACCCGCGCGCCCAGACCGGGGCACGCGGATTTTTCGGCATGGGCGAGGTTCGGAGAGGCGCACGATGCGCGTGGCGGCGGGATGTTCTCCGGGCGGTTGACGGCGCCGCTTACGGCGGCCGGAGCGATCGCGGCGCAGCTGCTCGCGCGGGATTACGGCGTGGAAACGGGCGTGCGCGTCGCCGAGTGCGCGGGTATAGAAGACAGGCCGCGCAAGGCCGACCCGATCGATCGCGCATTATTGTCCAAGCTGCGCGGACAAGCGTTCCCCGTGCTGGACGCGGACTCCGGCGGACGTATGCGCGAGGCGATTCTAGCGGCGTCGGCCGATCGAGATTCAGTAGGAGGGATAGTCGAGGCGTACGCGGTCGGCGTTCCGGCGGGTTGGGGTTCGCCGATGTTCGGCGGGTTGGAGAACAGGATCGCTCAATGCGTGTTCGGCATACCGGCGGTGCGCGGGATAGCGTTCGGTGCGGGCGAGAATTCTGGGTTCGCGGCGGCAAGGATGCGCGGCAGCGGTCACAACGACGCGTTCTTCCTGGACGGCGGCGAGGTAAGGACTCGAACGAACCGACACGGCGGGATACTGGGCGGTATATCGACGGGGATGCCGATTGTGTTTGAGGCGTGTTTCAAACCGACGCCGACAATCGGCATCGAGCAGGACTCGGTCGAGCTGGTCGGCAGCGTCCAAACGGTATTGAAGGGAACAGGAAGGCACGACCCTTGCATAGTGCAGCGAGCCGCGCCTGTCGTCGAGGCTGGTCTGGCGTTCGCGCTGCTGGACGTGGCGTACGATTCGTGAGACGCCATGCTTGGATCGCGTTAACGCTGAAGCTGCCGCGCGGCCAGGATCAACCCGCCGATCGTTCCGCTGTTGTCGCCCAAACCGGGCGGCACAATATAGTGATCTATGTCGTCCAGGATTTTGTCGCTGCGGATATAACCGCCCAACAAATCCAGTGTGCGCCTGCGTACCGGCTCAAACAGGTGCGTCTGGTGCATGACCCCTCCGCCCAGTATTATCCTCTCGGGCGAGATTGCGACTATCATATTGGCGCAGCACTGCGCCAGATACTCCGCCTCCAACGCCCAAGCCGGATGATCCGGCGGCAGCGCGCCCGCCTTTTCTCCCCATCGCTTCTCGATTGCCGGGCCGCTCGCCAGGCCTTCCAGGCACCCCTTATGATACGGGCAGAACCCGTCCGGATGCGTTTCATCCGCACTCGGCTTCAGCAGCAAGTGTCCCATTTCCGAGTGCACCAGACCATGCAAAGGCTTGTTATCGATGATAATGCCCGCGCCAATACCCGTGCCGACCGTTACGTATACAACGTTCGCCAGCCCGCGTCCGGCCCCAAGCGTGTACTCGCCGATCGCGGCCAGGTTCACATCCGTTTCGAATCCGACGGGGACGTTCAGCGCGTCGCGCAGTACGGGCATGAACGGCGTATCGGCCCAACCCGGTTTGGGCGTTGACGTTATGTATCCATACGTATCAGAACCCTCGCGCAAATCCACCGGGCCGAAACTGCCTATGCCCAACGCCTCGACGCCTTCGTCTTGAAAGAACCGTGCCAGTTTGGGAAGCGTCTCCTCCGGCGTAGTCGTCGGGATCGACTCACGTTTTAGTATGGCGCCGCTGGCATAACCGACGGCGCAGACCATCTTGGTCCCGCCGCCCTCAAGCGCGCCCAGCAACGGATTGCCTATCATATGAACAACACCCCGATCCGCCGTTACGCGATTTATGCTAATTATACTCAACCATCTTGGAGTACATACGATACTCGGATTTATAGAACGCCTCGCGAGATATCTCTTTGCCGTACTGGTACGTCACCTTGTACGTGGTCACCTGGTATCCTGTCCGACCCTGACGAGTGACGGCCTCGGTGCCCGGAGCGAGCGAACTGTTGCGCGTGTAGACAGTCTCGGCCGGGGGCGTGGTCGACGTAGTTTGGCTGTACAGATCAATGGTGATCCCGTCGCCCAGCTTACGGCCATAGACCTCGAACGTCAGCGTCCGGTTCGCGAACGAACCGATTATGTATATCGGCCCGTCCGTGGTGTTCTTCATCCTCATATCCTTGTCGGGCCAGTTGACCATAGCGTCCTCGCCGCGATTGACATAATCGACCGGCCACGCGTGCGGGTTGCGCATTGAGATACTCAATCCCGAGCGCACCAGCGCGTTAAACAGCGTCGTGGATACCTGGCACACGCCGCCGCCGATGTCGTCTACCAACACGCCGTTCTGGATCGCGCCCGCCTCGCGGTAGCCTTTGGCGTATGTGCGCTGGCCGGTCGTGTCGTTGAACGAAAACACGTCGCCGGGCTGCAGCACGGTGCCGTTTATCGCGCGCGCCGCGAGCGATATGTTCGTGTTGCGGTTCTCGTTGGCCGACGTGGATGTTGTGAACCCAGCCACCTTGCCGTACATCGCCTGAACCTGTTCGCGCGTGATCGAAGGCTCCACGTGCGTGATAGACACTTCGATAGTCGCGCCGTAGTTCCCGGAATCGAGCGCGGTCGTCACCTGGTTGAACAGCGCGTCCGCGTCGACGATTTGCCCGGCCAGCGCGTCGGTGAAGGTGAATTGCCGCGTATTGAAGTTAAACTCCGCGACCCCCGCGTCATGTCCCTCGATTGTCAGCCGGCGCGCGACCTGATCGGTCAGCTCGCGTACCGCGCTGCGTTCGTACCACATCTGAGACTCGTAAGCGACGCCGTTGGCCGCGATGGCGTTTATCTCGTCGTATCGTTCCTCGAGGGTGCCTGTCCTGCCGCGCGTGTACGCTTGGCGGATAAGCGTCTCCGTGTTGCGATGCAGCGCGACCTCGTCTGAAGATATACGCCAGCGCGCGTCTCCAGCCGTGAGGAATATCTCGAAGGACTCATTCTCCTGCTGATCGCGGGCGGCCAGCCGCTCCATGGCTTGTTCGAGCGTCATCCCGCCGAGCGGCACGCCGTCGACAGTGATCCCGTCGTAGAACGTGCTGCGCGCGACAACCGAGCGCATATACTGGAAAGCCTCGTAGGCCTTAACCTGCCGCTGCGCCCACATGGCGAGGGCGGCTAAGGCGCCGACTAAAATCAGGCAGAGCGGCCCGGCCCACCAGGCTCGCGGCTTGGCGGCGACGCGCGGCTGAACCCGGCGCGGCAGAACGCCGCTGTGCGTATCGGTCATTGCATGGACTCCTTAAGGCGTCGAAATAGAATAATATGGTGGGGACGAAACCCGTCTCTCATTTAACGATCATCGCAGCCTTGTCCGTCCCCGATCCTCCGATTATCCGCCGCTATTTCCAGCTTTCGGCAAGAAGAGCGGTTCAGCCGCTATAGATCATCCGCGTCCTGCGTGGGAGCGCTGTCGCTTTCATAGGCAGGCGTTCCAGTATAACTGCCCAGAACATCGCTGCGGACGGCGTCGCTATGCCGCGCCAGATCGCCAAGCGAGTGCGGTTTGAACCGGTTCAAAGGGTTAAGCTGTTCCGCTTGGACAAACTTGGATTTTTTGGGTTTCTCCCGCATAATTAACACCTCCGTGCTTAGAATGCGACACGGAGGCGTTTCTATTCGAGCTTTCAAGCTTTATTCGGGTTTGCGGCCGAATCGAACGCCGTCGAATGTCAGTTGATGTTATTCATAATGAATGCCGTCATCTCGGGCAGTTTCGCCTCCATGTCATCAAGCAAGCACAGCTGTGCGCGCGCGCGAATCAGGTTATGCTCCGAACCCCAAACGCGGAAGTACCTATCGCCGTCGATGTAATCGGTCAGGAACCGCATAGCCAGTTCATATGTTATAACCAGCACGCCCGTAGGCAGCGCGAGCAGTTCGCCGCGATCCAGGAATCCGCGTGTCTCGGCGATGAATCCTTGAGTGAATTGCTCATACTTGCCCATGTCCAGCGCGATCTTGGTCACATCCGGCTCATCCTCCGCCGCGGTCGACGCGCCGAACCGGATCATGTCGCCGAAGTCGTACAGCGACGAGCCGGGCATGACCGTATCCAGGTCGATTACACATACGGCTTCGTCGGTTGAGTCGTCGATCAGGACGTTGTTAATCTTCGTGTCGTTGTGGGTGACCCGCATCGGCAGCGCGCCGCTCGCCAGTTGATCGACCACTCGCGAAGCCAGCGGCTCGCGGCTGCGAATCGCCTCGATCTCACGCGCCGCTCCCGCGCGCCGGCCTACCCTATCCGCCGTCAGCGCCTCGATGAACGCCTTATACCGCCTGGGCGTGTCATGGAATCCCTCGATCGTCTCATACAGCGTCTCGATGGGGAAGTCCGCCAGTCCGCGCTGAAACGCGCCGAACGCGCGTCCCGTCTCGCGCAAGTGCTCCGGTTTGACGGCGGCGTTGTGCGCGGTTGCGCCTTCGACATAGCTGTAGCACCGCCACGGTTGGCCGTCGCCGTCCCACTCGATCATGGAACCGTCGCATTTCTTCATGAACGTCAGCACGCGCCGCGCCGCGTCTGCGGCTTTTGGCGGGAGCTTGCTGCGAAGATGCGTCGTCACGCCCTGTATGTTGGACATTATTTTCTCCGGTTCCTTGAACACGTGATGATTTATCCGCTGCAGGATCAGTTTCTCGCCGCCGCTTAACGCCACCAGATACGTGGTGTTGATGTTACCTGCCCTCAGTTCTCTCGCGGCGGCGATCGGCGCATTCTTCCCGAACGCCGCGAGCAGCCTTTTGAAGCCCAATGAGGCCGGATCGACCGGCGCGCCGGGCAGATTGACCGCTGCGTTTGCATTCATATTGTTCGATTCACCCGACACTCTATCTCCTCGTTTCTTATGGGTTGATAATGTCATCTATACGCGGCTATCAGTTTATCCGATGTCTCGCATAGCTTGTCGCGGATGTCCTTTTTCGTATCGGCAAACCAACTGTGCTTCCATTCGATAATAATTGATAAATTCCTGCCGCGCTTTGGCCGATAGCGCAATTATCGTAAAACTGTAAAGACGCAATGAGGGGCGGACTATCGCCGGCGTCCCCCTATGCCGTAAAAGCGGCCCGTGTGCACCAGGGGATTCGGCATTCGCTCATGCGGCGCATAGAATTCCTGGAAATTCTGGAAATCTCCTCCACTTCACGCCGCATATGGCTGGTTAAATGTTACTTCTTTACCACTGGCAATTATTGTGATATACTGTCGATGGGTTCTATGACCAAAACAATCGGTTAATTGGGGGGGTTGTCGTGTATTACGCGCAAAGGCGCGGGCTTAACAAACGATCGCGGGACGCCTTAATTCTGGTAATACTGCTGCTGTTGCTGGCGTTGGTCGTGACGACAGGGCTATACATAAGCTTAGTAAGACGGGATGCGAATGCCGAGGCTATGCTGCTGGGCGAAGGCGAGAATGAGCTGGGTCAGGCCAGGGCGTCCATGTCCCAGATCAGCAGGGTGGGAGGGAGCTTCTCTACGCAGGCGATCAGCCAGATGCGCCAGCATCTGTACGCCGTCGCCAGGTTAAACGAGATAGCGTCCAAGCTCTACGGTACAAACTACGGTTTGGTCGACGACGCCGCCATATATCGCGCGCTGGATACCGTTTCCATATGCGAGGCGCGATTGCTGCAGGGGCAGGGCATTGACGAACAGCTGCAGACGCTGCGCGTTAACCTCGATCAGATTGAGAACCAGCTGCGGATCCGGAGGATATAGCGCGGAATCGGTTCCGTCGGGTTGACAATAGCTGGATTATCCGCGTTTGCGAAGCCATGCGCCTTATGATATAATGAGGATGCACTATTTCCTCTTGTTTGGCAATCGTGTGCAATAGTCCGGCTCAACAATATTCCGCGAAAGCGTGAAACGGGGGACATACCGACGGAGACCGTTGGACTCATATCGCTGGGCTGTGCGAAAAACCGCGTGGACAGCGAACAGATGCTGGGATTGCTTCGCCAGGCTGGCCACCCGATCACAACCGACCTGGCGAACGCGGAGATACTGATAGTCAACACTTGCGGCTTCATCGGCAAGGCCAAGGAAGAGGCTATAAACACCCTGCTTGGTGCCGCGCGATATAAGACGGACGGCGTGTGCCGCACGCTTATCGCGGCGGGATGCCTTGTGCAACGGTACGCCGACGCGCTGCGGGAAGAGATGCCCGAGATAGACGCGCTGATAGGCGTGACTGAATACCCGCGCCTTGCAGAGATTATAGACGGCATACGCGCCGCGCGGCTGAATGGCGTGGTTACTCCGGACGGCGTGCGCGCTCCGGTGGTGACGGCGGTATCGCCCGTGACGGCGAACACGCCCGTGTTTGAGTGCGCTCCGGATACGCCGCGCGTGATCACCCAGGCCGGCGCGTTCACGTATGTGAGGATCGCGGACGGATGCGACAATCGCTGCGCGTACTGCGCGATACCGTTGATACGCGGTCCGTACCGTTCGCGCTTGATCGAATCCGTTTTGGACGAATCCGCTCGGCGTGTCGAGGACGGCGTTAGGGAATTGGTATTCATCTCACAGGATACGACGCGTTTCGGGATGAAGCCCGGCGACAGCGCGGCGCGATCCCGGCTGCCGCTGTTGCTGCGCAGGGCGGCGCGTCTGCCGGGCGAGCCATGGGTGCGCGCGATGTACTGCCACCCCGCCCGCGTGACGGACGATCTATTGGATACCCTCGCCCATACGCCTGGCGTCTGCCCCTATCTCGACGTACCGCTGCAGCACGTCGATCGCGACGTACTGCGTCGGATGAATCGCTGGGGCGATCCGGACTCCATACTGCGGCTGCTGGAGAAGGCGCGCGGCTATGGTCTGACGCTGCGTACGACGTTTCTGGTCGGCTTCCCCGGCGAGGACGACGCGGCGTTCAGGCGGTTGTATGACTTTGCGGAATCGTTCGGGTTTGATCGGATGGGCGCGTTCGCGTTCTCGCCCGAAGAGGGCACTCCCGCGTTCGACATGCCGGACGCACCGCCTGAATCCGTCGGCGCCGAACGTCTAGACGCGCTGATGCGGATGCAGCGCAGCGTCAGTCTCGCGCGCAATAAATCGCGCGAGGGCGGCGAAACGGATGTGCTGATCGAGCGGATCGCGCCGCATAACGCTTCGCGCGCCGATAAGGGCTTGGGTGTGTTGTATGAAGGACGCAGTCAGCGTGAAGCGCCGGAGAGCGACGGGGTGATAAAGGTTCGTTCCGTGAAACCGCTGGTATTGGGAGGGATAGCTCGAGTCAGGATCACGCGCGCCCGCCATTATGATCTGGAGGGTGAGGCTATATGAATATAAAACTGCCCAACCGTTTGACCCTGCTGAGAGTGGCGCTGTCTCCAATCTATTTGGCATTGCTTGTACTGCGATCCAACTCCGGCGAGGCTGCGGCGGAAATACTGCGCATATCGGCCGTGATCGTATTGGCGGCGGCGATTACCAGCGACGCTCTTGACGGATACCTCGCGCGGAAGTTGAAGCAGACCTCGGAGTTGGGCGTATTCCTCGATCCTATCGCGGATAAACTGCTCGTTCTGCCGCCATTGATATGGCTGACGCATATCAGGGCCGCATCTCCATGGGTCGTCATAATTATTATCGCACGTGAACTAACTGTCAGCGCGCTGCGACTGCTCGCCTCGTCAAAGGGCGTCGCGCTGGCGGCCGGGCTATCGGGCAAGGTCAAGACCGTGGCGGAGTATCTATTACTGGCTATACTCACTTTTACGCTGGGCGCGGACAGGGCTAGCCCGATACTGGCGTGGATATGTGCGGCGCTGGCCGTACTGTCGGCGTCGGAGTATTTCTATAACAATCGCGCGCTGCTAGCCAAGTGGTTCAGCGGCGATGAAGCTGAAAAGAGGGCCTGAGCATGATCGTCGAGATCGTTTCGGTCGGCACTGAATTATTGATGGGCCAGATCGTCAACACGGACGCGGCGTATCTGGCGAGGCGTCTGCCGGAAGCGGGCGCGACACTGTATCGCCAGGTTACTGTTGGGGACAACCCAGAGCGGCTGAAGGAAGCGCTGCTGACCGCGCTGTCACGATCCGACGTTGTGATAACCAGCGGCGGTTTAGGCCCGACGAAGGATGACTTGACCAAGGATGTCGCGGCGGACGCGCTGGGTCTGCCGATGGAATTGAATCCCGACGTCGAGCGGCACTTGCGCGAGCATTTCGAAGCGCGGCATCGTCCCATGGCCGCGAACAACCTGCGTCAGGCGTACTTCGCTCGCGGAGCGATATTGTTCCCAAACCCGAACGGCACCGCGCCCGGATGCGTGATCGAGCAGGGCGGCAAGGCCGTTATTCACCTGCCAGGCCCGCCGAGCGAGTTCGTGCCGATGGTCGAGGGCAGCGTGCTGCCATACCTTACGGCCAGGCTGGGCGGCGTAATCCGGTCGCGTTATCTGCGGCTGTTCGGCATAGGCGAATCCGACGCGGAGACGCGGGTCGCCGCGCTGATGGACTTGGCCAACCCCACGCTGGCGCCGTACTGTTCGCTGGGCGAGGTGCAGTTCCGGCTATCGGCGCGGGCGCAGACCGTCGAGGAGGCTGAGGCGCTGCTCGATCCGCTGGAAGACGCTGTGCGTGAGCGTGTCGGCGAGTTCATATACGCGCGAACGGATATACCGGACGACACAATGGCCAGGATCGCGGCGCGGCGGCTAATCAAGTCCGGCAAGAAGCTGGCGCTGGCGGAGAGCCTGACCGGCGGACTGCTGACCGCCTCGCTGGTGGCGCAGCCCGGCGTCTCATCCGTACTGGAGGAGGCGATGGTCACATACGCCAACTCAGCCAAAGCACGGCGGCTAGGCGTGCCTGAAGAAACACTGAGGACGTACGGCGCGGTCAGCGAGCAAGCCGCGCGCGCGATGGCCGATGGCATACGCGTCGGCGCCGGCGCGGATATTGGTATCGCGACTACCGGCATAGCGGGTCCGGATGGCGCTACTCCGGTCAAGCCGGTAGGGTTGGTGTATACCGCGCTGTCCACATCAAGCCACACCGAGGTAAAACGTTTGGAATTAAAGGGGCGCCGCGACGACATCCGACAGTTGGCATGTCTGTACGCAACGTCCATGCTGCTGAATGAACTGGGAGGTAACTATGGCCGCTGAAAAAAGAAGCGCCGCCACGGCTGACAAGTCGTCGCGCAAGGTAGGCGACGAGCAGCGCAAGCGCGCGCTGGATATTGCGCTGGGCAACATTGAAAAGACGTTCGGCAAAGGTTCCGTGATCAGGCTGGGCGAGCGATACGTCGCGCAGATAGACGTGATCTCAAGCGGGTGCCTCGACCTGGATATAGCGCTGGGGATCGGCGGCCTGCCGCGCGGGCGGATCGTCGAGATATACGGGCCTGAATCCTCGGGCAAGACGACCGTTGCGCTCCATGCTGTGGCCGAGGCGCAAAAGGCGGGCGGCACGGCGGCGTTCATCGACGCCGAGCACGCGCTGGACGCGCATTACGCGAAAGCCTTGGGCGTGAATGTGGATGAGCTATACGTCTCGCAGCCTGATAGCGGCGAGGAAGCGCTGGAGATATGCGAGGCGCTTGTGCGATCCGGCGCTGTGGATATGATCGTGCTGGATTCGGTCGCGGCGCTAGTGCCCAAGGCCGAGATTGACGGCGAAATGGGCGAGTCGTTCGTAGGCGTGCATGCGCGGCTGATGAGCCAGGCGCTGCGCAAGCTGGCCGGCGTGATATCCAAGACGAACTGCATAGTGATATTCATCAACCAGCTGCGCGAGAAGATCGGCGTCATGTACGGCAACCCGGAGACGACGACCGGCGGCCGCGCGCTGAAGTTCTACTCGTCGGTGCGGATAGACGTGCGCAAGGGCGAGCCGATCAAGAACGGCGCGCTGATTATGGGCAACCGGACGAAGGCGAAAGTCGTAAAGAATAAAATGGCGCCGCCGTTCAGGGTAGCGGAATTCGATTTGATGTACGGCGAAGGAATATCCAGAGAGGGCAGCCTGCTGGATATGGCTGTGAGCAGAGACCTTATTCATAAGAGCGGGTCATGGTTCAGTTATAAGGATCAGCGGATAGGCCAGGGCCGCGAGAACGCGCGCCTGTACCTGAAACAGAACCCCGCCGTTTACGCTGAACTGGATGCGATACTGCGTCAAGAAATAGCGGCGCGAAACCTGGACGCGCCTGTCGAACCCGGAGATGAAGGCGAAGACTACGACGGCGAGAATGACGAAGAAGAAATCTAAACCGGCAAACCAATAGGCTTGCCATTTAACAGGCAACGGGTATATCTGGCATAACGAAGGTTCAGGCGTAGCCTGAACCTTCATCGCGTTAGCGGGATTGCGCTGTAATGGATAACGTGAAGACGGGACTTGCGCTACGCTATCCTCGGTTGTACGCTGCGGCGGGACGCTGTCCGGTTTGCGAACCGGATGCGCTTTAAGTTTGTGGCGCCCCGCCACTAT
>JAITDK010000180.1 GCA_031282605.1 Oscillospiraceae bacterium | reverse complement strand
ATGAACCATCCAGACGATCAAGCGCGGGTCGGATGGTCGCGCGCATCGGCTGCTCCTTGCGAAGGAACCGCAGCTCGATCTCGTTGCCCGCGGAGGCGTTCACGCGCTCGGTCAGATCGACCGCGCTGAGCACCGGTTGATTATCCACGGACTGGATCAGATCGCCCGGCTTAAGCCCGGCCTCGATGGCCGGACTGCCGCCCTGCGCCCCGCCTATCTCGGATGTGCCCACCACCAGCACGCCGTTGGTGAACAGCGCGACTCCAATCGCCCTGCCGCCGGGCACGATCACCCGCTCCGGTTCGACCTTTACGTCTAACGCCTTGAGCGTCATGCCCAGAAACGAGAAGTTGACCTTCGCGTTTCCCTCGGACTCCGCCTGGATGCGCACGGACTGCGCTCGGTTCAGCGTCTCGTCGGAGGAGGAGAGCGCCAGCACGGCGCCTTCATCCTCCACGCCAGCCATCGTGACGCTCATGGGCAGACCCAAGTCCAGTTCACGGGACTGCCCCTGGCGCAGAGTCAACTCCGTTGGCAGATCGCGCAGCGCACGCGCCTGCGGCGAATAGTTCAGTAGCAGCGCCAGTATGCTCAGCAGGATACCCAAACCCTGTTTACCGCGTTGAAACCTCATTGTCGGTCATCCCTTCGTTTAACAATTCGTCCTTAGTGTTGCGGATTCGGGTCGAGATATTCTGACAATACCAGGCACTAATCCCAGCGAGCGATCAATTAATAATTTGCGGCGCGCGTCCGCGGAATCCCGAAAGGATTCTTACCTCGCTAATTTTCAATCGGCAATCGGCAATCGGCGATCGGCGATCGGCAATCGGCAATAGCCGTCATTTGATCGACTGCTGGATAGAGTCGAACTCTTCCTTGACCTCTCCTGTCGAACCGCCCTCCAGTTGTTTCTGGCGCAGCGAGGCGATCCTGGACGTGATGCCGGAGTCGCTCGTTACCTTTACGCTGCTTATGGATGGCACGATTGTGCGCACGCTGTCGCCAATAATCCCGTTGATGCGCGTGGTCAGCTCGCCCTTATACTGCGGCGTGAACGATACGCCAGTCAGCGCGACGCTGCCCAGCATGACCGTTATGCTGTTCTCGATCTCGCTGATCTGGGATATGCGCGCGTCGCACTGCCCGGCCAGCGCCGCGCTTTCCTGATTGGAAAGCGTCGGCGCGGCGGGCTGGTCGGAGGTGCTTGGCTGCGCGCTGGGGCTGGCCAGCGGACTGACGCCGGACGGTCCAACCGAGGGGCTGACACTGGGCAGCGGGTTGAGCACGACGGGCGACGGCGACGGTGAGCCGATGGGGGTCAGCTCGGTCGTTGACGTACATCCGGCAAGCGTGACGGTCATAATCAGCGCGAACGCCGCGACTGCGGCCAGTTTGATCCCGCGGGTGTTGCGAGTATTGCTGTTATAGTTTTTCAAGACATTTCGCCTCCTCGACGCTATTGTGCCCGGATCGATTGATTTTATTATACTGCTTGACGCATAAAAATCCGCGCTCCGCCGCTCTGCGCGCTCTGCGTCCTTACCTTAGAGAACGATGAAAATCCCTCGCGGATTTGCCGAGAATTTCATGTGGCAGGCATTGGAATTTTATCAGCCATGCCCTATACCATGATTTGGTTATCGGTATAATCACGGGTTTCAGCATCGATTTTATCTATGAAATATGGCGTATGCGCCGGCGGACAGGCACGCGCGGCTGTGCGCGGCCATAATATAATCTGGGACAGACTCGCCGGGGAGGATGGATGTGAGATTCTCATGAGCGTCCGTAAAGCGCGTCGAACGAGCGTCGCGCTTATTATATTCATATGCTCGCTATTGAATCCGCTCAATCAAATCAACGCCAGGGCGGGAACGTCGGGGTTCCGCGTGCGTAAAACCGACGGCGATTCACTGCCCGGAGCCGTGTCGTTCACGCCGCGCTCACCCAGCGGTAAGGCAAGCTCTATCATCAGTTCCGTTCAATCGCGCAGCCAAAACGGCACACTGATCTCATACTTTCCTCGATATGTTCAAACGGAGATACGCGATAGACTGCGTGATGACACCCCGGAACACGCGGTAACGCTGCGGGGATATACTGTGTTTACGGTCAAGGGGTACCGAAAGAGCGTGGGCAGTGTGGTGATGCGCGTGGAGGCAGGCACGTCCACATCTAGCGCGTATCGCTATGTGGGTCTGTTGGGGGTCATATACGACGACGGCGATGTAGACTGGCACACAATAGGCGCGAAGATATACTCGTCCGGTACGTTCGCCGTGACTCTGGGCAGCGCGCTTTGCGCGACGCTGTCGGCGGACGGGCGGTCGGCGGTGCTGCTGATTATAGGGGAATCCTATAGGTGGTGGTAGCGGAACACACGCTCCCTCCGCGGCTGACGGCGAAGGGAGCGTTTTCAGCGGATTGCGCGCGATCGGATTGCGCAAGGTCGAATTGCGAAAGATCGTATTGCGCGAGGCTTGAATCTCATCCGCGGCCGGACAAGCAGAAACGCCAGCGAACCCGCCGGCGCGACGCGTGACGCGCGCCCTGCCCCGCTTAACGGGTAGGGAGCATCAACGGCGTAAGGCGGCTGGTCTTGTTGTC
Source organism: Oscillospiraceae bacterium (assembly GCA_031282605.1). Classification (GTDB taxonomy): domain Bacteria; phylum Bacillota; class Clostridia; order Christensenellales; family Aristaeellaceae; genus BNUH01. The sequence continues at coordinate 1,729 of JAITDK010000180.1, read as the reverse complement.
AACGCGGTCGAGTCGGTAGAAGCCGATCAGATTGCTCGGCCCAAGACGGTAATACGTTTGCATAACCTGCTCGGTTTCATTCAAATCAAACTGTACGGAAAGTCCGCAGCCTATGGCTACGTCGCGAGGCGTGGCGACAATCTCAGCCTTGAGTCCGGCCCGCCTCAGAGCCGATTGAAGGCGTAATACCTGCTGCCTGGAACGAAATGCCGCGATGCCAAAGCTTTCGGTCATGGATACCTTACCCCCCCTCATACTACATAGTATACGGTTCGATCCCCTGGTATGTGACGAAAGGTGGTTACATGGATGATCTATCTGGATAATGCGGCGACGAGTTTCCCTAAACCCCCTGAGGTTATCCGCGCCGTAAGCGGCGCTATGGAGAAGATTGGCGCAAACCCCGGCCGCGCGGGGCATCGACTGTCTCTGGCGGCAGGACGCGTGGTATGGAACTGCCGCGAGGAACTGGCGCTGATGCTGGACGTACCCAACCCCGAAAACATCGTATTCGGTTGCAACTGCACCGATGCTCTGAATTTGGCGATATATGGCACAGTCCAGCCCGGCGATCATGTCATCACGACTATGCTGGAGCATAACAGCGTGCTGCGCCCGATAAATGGCATGGTGCAAAAGGGGTTGATAACATGGACGCTGCTCGCGCCGTCGGCGTCAGGGGTGGTCACGGCGGAGCAAGTGGCGGACGCTATACAGCCTAATACGCGGTTGGTGGTGATCAATCACGCGTCGAATGTGATAGGGTTGGCGCAGCCTGTAGAGGAAATAGGGAAGGTGGCGCGGGCGGCGGGTGTGCTGCTGTTGATTGACGCGGCGCAAAGCCTGGGGGTGCTGCCCGTAAATCCGCTGAGGATCGGCGCGGATATGGTCGCGTTCCCAGGGCATAAGGGGTTGCTAGGCCCATATGGAACCGGGGCGTTATGGATTAGGGATGGGGTGAAGGTCGAACCGCTGCACGAAGGAGGAACCGGATCGTCGTCAGAATCAATGCTGCAGCCGGATGAGATGCCGGAGGCATTGGAATCGGGTACGCTGAATATGGCGGGGATTGCGGGACTTCTGGTAGGGACTCGGCTGGTAAGGCAAAGAAGACAGGAAATATTCGAACATGAGAAGGCGCTTTCCGATAGGATGTGGAATGGACTGCAAGACATGCACGGGGTATGTACGCTAACGACTAGAGCGCCGGATGTGGGAGTAGTGTCGTTTAATATAAGCGGATTCACATCGGGTGAAGTCGCGAACAAGCTGGATAAGGCGAACATAGCGACAAGGGGAGGGCTGCACTGCGCGCCTGCGATACACACGCACCTGGGGACGCTCGACCGGGGCGCGGTTCGTGCGTCAGTAGGCCACTCAAGCACGAAACAGGACGTTGACGCGCTGCTATCAGCGGTGCGCGATATCGCAAAGGAGGTATAGGGCGTTTTGTCGCCGAGGCCCATTACACCGCTGCGGCGGGACTCTGTTCGGTTTGCGAACCGAATGCGCTTTAAGTTTGTGGCGCCCCGCCACTATGACGTGAGTTGACTATTATCATATAGCGTTTTTACTGGCGGGGCGCAGGAGTTGGAACGGGGGAACGTTGGGACGATGGAACGGGGGAACGTCCCTGCGGGGAGCCTGGGACTCTGTCCCAGACCCTGCGAAGGGCTATCCGCCCTTTCGAATCCGGACCAGGCTTCGCCTGGACCATCGTGATACACAT
>JAITDK010000172.1 GCA_031282605.1 Oscillospiraceae bacterium | reverse complement strand
AGGCTTGATCTATCCCGGCACGTTCACCCAGAACCTGAACACGCTTACCCAGCTGGCCGAGGGCGGCGTGGTTGGCGCAAGCCCAAGCGGCTATATCATGTTCGCTGAAATGGGCGGCGAGAAGTACCGTGAGTTCGAGGCGCTGACGCCTATCACCGGCCCGAACGGGTATCGCAGCCAGAACAGCTACCCGCATGATTCGGTAGGCGGGCATTACTTCTTCATCTCGGCTGACAGCAAAGTAGCGGCCGAGGCGTTCCGCGCGGCGGATTTGTTGTATGACTTCGAGGCGTCCATGCGCGCGTATTACGGCGTGAAGGGCGTTGACTGGGACGAAGCGGACGAGGGTTCGGTGGGCATCAACGGCCTGCCGGCGCTGTACAAGATACTGACTCCATGGCAGGAAACCAAGCCGCAGAACCAGCACGTTGTGCAGATGTCGATCACGTATCGCGACGCGGCGTTCCGTCTTGGAGAGCCAAGCGATCCGAACATCGACCTCTACAGCCCTGAAGGGTTGGAAACGCTGCTGTACAAGACGTCGGCTGAGCAGTACAAGCCCTATGCCTTTGACGAGAAGATCATTCCGCCGCTGAAGTTCACCGACGAGGAAGTCGACGGCATGTCCGTTATCAAGACAGAGTTGTCCTCCGCGATTCGCGAAGGCATGACAGCGTTCATGACCGGCGCGCGCGACGTGGACGCGGAGTTTGACGGGTGGGTAGCTGAACTGCAGGCGAACGGATTGGATAAGCTGGTAGGGTACTATCAGGCGGCGTACGACGCGCAGTATAAGTAGTATAAGTAATCGAATCGGTAAGGAAAGAGGGCTGCCGGGAGGCAGTCCTCTTTGTTGTCGGGGGGGGGGAGGTCGGGAAGGGGATCTCAATTGAGCGCACCTCACGAAGGCGCGGATGCGCCACGCCGTCACTCCGCTATAAACGCCGTCTTCAGGAAAATGCTCCCCGAATAGTCGAAGTAGAACCCTTGCACCTTTGCGCGCAACAGCATCGTGTTGGCGCGATAGTACAGGTTCAGCAGCGGGTATTCTTCTGCTGACAGCGACTCCGCCTTCCGCATGATCTCCATCGCGGCGACTGGATCGGTCTCGCTCTGCGCCTGTTCGACCAGGGCGTCATACTCCGGATTGCTGTACCCCACAAGATTGTTCGCATCGCCGGTCTTCAGCAGCGGCAGGAACGTCATCGGGTGCAGGTAATCCGCGCCCCATCCCATCGCCGCGACTTCATAGTTGCCCGCCTGAATATTATCATAGTATACCGCCCAGTCTTCATTGGATATCTCCACCTTGATGTTCAGATTCTCGGTGAACATCGCGGCTAGAGCCTCAACAACCTTCTTGATCGTGTCGTTCGTGTAGTATGACAGCTGCAGCGTGGGGAATCCCTCGCCGTTTGGATAACCGGCCTCAGCCAGCGCCGCCCTCGCGCCCTCTACGTCAGCGGTTTCCGACAGACCGAAATTCGACCGTCCCTCGACAAAGTCCACACCGTCTACAACGTATCCAGGCCCGATCAGGCTGAACGCCGGAAGCGCGGGCGTCTGGATGACATTGTCAATCAGCGACACACGATCGACGGCTAGGTTCAGCGCCTTGCGTACCAGCGGGTTGTCATACGGCGCTTTGGCGTTATTGATATCATAATAGGTAGTGGCGTACGCAGCTTCCATCACTACGCCTGCGTCGCTCGCGCGCAGCCGCGCGTAATCGTTGGGTGGGAAGCCGCGCGAACCGTCGATCTCGCCGGCCTCGTACGCCATCAGCGCGGTAGCCGAATCCGTGATGTAGCGGAACGTGATACGCTCCAGCTTCACCTTGTCCGCGTCATAATACTCCGGATTCTTCACCAGCACGACGCTCTCGCCCATGTTGAACGCCTCGACCTTGAATGGGCCATTGACGATATACGTGTCGGGCTTGTTCGTCCACTGATCGCCGTTCGCCTCGACCGTCGCCTGCTGAACGGGGCTGAACGTCCACATGGTCAGGATGGATAGATAGTACGGCGCGGGGGTCTTCAGCGTCAGCACTAGCGTGCGGTCATCCGGCGCTTTAACGCCCAGCGCTTCATCGCTGCCGGCGCCGTCGTAATATTCCTGCGCGCCCTCAATGTAATCCGTGACTAGATTCAGATACTGCGCCGCCGTTTCCGGCGTAAGGATGCGCTTGAATGTGTATAGGTAGTCCTTCGCGGTTAGCGGGCTGCCGTCGGACCACTTCAGACCCTCGCGCAGCGTGAATGTGTATGTCAGACCGTCGTCGCTGACCGTCCATGATTCGGCGTTGCCCGGTATCATGGAACCGTCGGTCGTGTCGTAAGTGACCAGTCCCTCAAATACGTTTGTCAGGAATGGCGAGGCAAAGCTGTTGTTGGTCACACTGGGGTCGAAGCCGTCCGGCTCGTTCTGCAGCGCGAACACCAATTCCTGCGCGGGCGCGGCCAGCGCGACCGAGCCGATCAGCACAAGCGCGGCCAGCAGCAACGCGATTCTCTTTGTCATAAGGCACCTCTCCTTGTAATGATATATGCATAACGCCGCGGGCGTCAATGCCGTGGGTTGACGGCGTGTTGGTTATGGGTTGATTAGGTAACACGCCGCGCGATGACCGCCGCCTACCTCCGTCAACGGCGGAGCCGCTTCGGCGCAGCGCGCCATAGCGTGCGGACACCGTGTGCGGAACGCGCATCCAGAGGGTGGATCGATCGGGCTGGGTATGTCGCCAGACAGTCCGCTCTCCGTGCGCAGTCGAGCCAGGCGCGGATGCCCCGCCGGTATGCTGGCCAGCAGTCCGCGCGTATACGGATGCAGCGGGCGCGCATACAGATCGTCCGCAGGGCTGGATTCGACCAGCTTGCCCAGGTACATTACGCTGATCGTATCCGACATATATCGCACCATCGACAGATCATGCGCGATAAACAGGTATGCAAGACCCAGTTTCTCCTGGAAGTCTCGCAGCAGATTTACGATTTGCGCCTGTATCGATACGTCCAGCGCGCTGATAGGCTCGTCGCACACGACTAGCTTGGGCCGCAGAATCAGCGCGCGAGCCACGCCTACACGCTGGCGCTGTCCGCCGGAGAATTCATGCGGATACCGACCGGAGTGTTCGCGCGTCAACCCTACCTTCTCAAGCATCTCGAATACGGCGTCGTCCGCTTCCGCGCGGGACATATCCGGTCGATGCGCGCGCAGCGGTTCCGCGATCAAGTCGCGCACCGTCATGCGCGGATTCAGAGACGCGTAGGGGTCTTGGAATATCATCTGCATCTTGCGCCGGATGGGCGGCAGCGCGTCCTGCGACATGTGCGTGATATCCTCGCCGTCCAGCGTTATGCGTCCCGACGTCGGCGTGTATATGCGCAATATCGATCGGGCGCAGGTGGACTTGCCGCAGCCGCTCTCGCCGACTAGCCCGAACGTGCGTCCTTCGTCCAGCGTGAACGTCACGCCGTCCACCGCGCGCACAACCGAGCGCGATTCAGCGCGTCCGCTGCCGCGCACGCGGAAGTGCTGAGCCAGGTTTTCGACGGACAGCAGCGGCGCGGTCATGATTCAACCCCTTGCGCGGCTTTACTTAAAAAGCCGCCATTCAAGGGATTACGCGGCGCGTCCGGCGCGTACAGCCAGCAGCGGCATAGGCGATCCGGTTGTCCATCGGAGACGATCGGCGTCAGCGCGGGCGGATTCGACAGGCAGATGTTGCGCGCGTGCTCGCATCGCGGCGCGAACGGACAGCCGTCGGGCGCGGCGCTCATGTCGGGCGGCGAACCGGGGATCGGTATCAGCCGGCGCGATCTGTCCTGACTCAGGCCGGGTATGCTGGCCAGCAACCCGCGCGTGTAAGGATGCAACGGCGCGTCAAACAGCGGCTCTATCGGCGACTCCTCCATCACAAGACCCGCGTACATCACGACTACGCGCGTACACAGTTCGGCGACCGCGCCCAGGTCGTGCGTTATGAATACGATGCTCATGCCTGTATCGGTTTGAAGTCTGCGCAGCAGTTTCAGTATCTGATCCTGAATCGACACGTCCAGCGCGGTCGTCGGCTCATCCGCAATCAGCAGCGACGGTTTGCACGCCAGCGCCATCGCGATCATCGCGCGCTGCCGCATACCGCCGGAAAACTCATGCGGATACTGTCGAAGCCGCTTCTCCGGTTCGGGTATCAGCACGGTGCTAAGCAGCTCCAACGTTCGCGCGTCGACGGCATTTTTATTCATCGAACGACCGTGCGCGCGGATCATCTCGCCGATCTGCGCGCCGATGGTCATCAGCGGGTTGAGACTGGACATAGGATCCTGGAATATCATCGCGATCTCGCCTCCGCGCACCTCGCGCAGCCTCGACGCGGACGCCTTGGTCAGATCATGCCCACCGTAGATGATCTCGCCCCGCTTGATTCGCCCTGTGGACGCCAGCAGCCGCAGCGCCGATAGGAACGTCACGCTCTTCCCTGAACCGGACTCCCCGACGACGCCCAGGCACTCGCCCCGCCGTACGGCGATATCAACGCCGCGTACGGCGGGTATCTCGCACGCGCTCGTAAAGAACGACGTATGAAGGCCGCGAATCTCAAGAATGGAGTCCGCGCCGCGGGACGCCGACCGCTGATTAATCATATCCATTACTCATATCCATACTATTTGCGCAGTTTAGGATCCAGCGCGTCGCGCAGTCCGTCGCCGACGAAGTTGAACGCGAACATGATCAAGCATACCATCAGCGCGGGCAGGAACAGCTGATACGGATTCGCGCGCAGAGCCTCGACCGCGTCGTTGCACATCGTGCCCAAGCTGGCCATCGGAGGCGCAATGCCGATCCCGATAAAGCTCATGAACGCCTCCATAAATATCGCGCTGGGTATCAGCATCATCATCGTCACGAGAATGGGACCCATCGCGTTGGGGATCAAGTGTCGTACAAGGATGGCGCGGCGGCTCGTCCCGATCGTCCGCGCGGCCAGCACGAACTCCTGCTCCCTAAGGCTTAGCGTCTGCCCGCGCACCACGCGCGCCATATCCACCCAGTACACGCTGGACAGCGCGATTATAATCCCGCTAAGTCCGCTTGAGAGGGTCACCTTGATCAGTATTACGTACAGCGTCAGCGGTATCGTGCTTATGATGTCTACCACGCGCATCATTATCGCGTCCGTTCGACCGCCCAGGAAACCCGAAATGCCGCCGTACAGCGTGCCGATAACCATGTTGACGGCCGCCGCGACGAACGCTATCGTCAGCGATATGCGCGTGCCGTACATCAACCGGGTCAGTATGTCGCGCCCCAAATGATCCGTGCCCAGCAGGTAGGAGCGGTTCCACAGCCGCTTGCCCGCGGTCAGCGGTCGCCCATCAGGATCCAGCATGACGGGCGGGTTGACGCCGTAGTCCAGATAGACGAGCGCACCGTTATACTCAAACGATACTCGCGAGGCGGCGAAGTCGTCCGTCTTCTTCGTCAATTGACGAATCAATCGGCCTTGTCCGTCCGTCTCGATCACCTTCATATTGGCGGTGACATAGAAGAAGCGATCCGGTTCAGGCGCGGACACCGCCGCGAAATACGGCGGTATGTTGCCCATGCTCAGCGACTGCTTGTCATAGTCGTAAGGCGTGAGCATCGGTCCGAACACCGCGAACAGCGCCATCAGCACAACGAGCGTCATGCCGGTCAGCGCGGTCGGTTTCTTTGAAAACCGAAACCATACGTCGCCCGCAAAGCTTCGCGCGTTATACGCCAGCGCCTCGCGTCTCGCGGGGTTTTGTTCGGCCATCGCCCAGGGATCAATCGTCATACGGCGGCTCCTATTCCAAACGGATGCGCGGATCGAGCAGGCAGTAAAACAGATCCACTATGAACACCATGCTGATCAGAAATGTAGCGTAGAACACGGTCGTGCCCATGATAGTCGTATAATCGCGCTGGGTGATGCTGTTGACGAAGTGCGCGCCCATGCCGGGTATCGCGAATATCTTTTCAATTACGAAACTGCCGGTGAGCAGGTTCGCAACCGTCGGGCCGAGTACGGTGACGACGGGTATCAGCGCGTTGGGCAGCGCGTGGCGGATGATCACGCGCGTCTCGCGCAGACCCTTCGCGCGCGCCGTTCGGATATAATCCTGTCCCATAACCTCCAACAGACTGGATCGCGTCAATCGCGCGAGGAAACTGATCGAATACCCGCCCAGCGCGGCTACCGGCAGCACATATCCCTGCCACTTAGCCACGCCGAACGTCGGCAGCCATCCCAGCCGGAACGCGAATATATACAGCAGTCCCGTCGCGATAACGAAACTGGGGATCGTTACCCCTAGCGTCGCGGCGCCCATCAGCAGCGCGTCCTGCCACCTGCCGCTGCGCAACGCGGACACCACGCCCATCGGTATGCTGGCCAGCAACACGAACACCAGCGTTAACGCGCCCAGCCTCGCCGAGAACGGGAAGCCGCTTTGAATGAAATCGTTCACCGACTTCCCCGTATACTTGAGGCTTGGGCCGAAGTCGAAGCGCGCCAGCCCGCCGAGATAACGCAGGTACTGCACCGCCAGCGGTTCGTCCAGCTTGTATTTTTTCCGAAGTGCGCTCAGCACTGATTCGGGTATCTGCTTATCGTTCGTGAACGGTCCGCCGGGCACGACATGCATCAGTATGAATGTCAGCAACGTTATTAGCAGCAGCGTCACCAGCATCATGCCGAGCCTTTTGGTCAAATACCGCCGCATGATATCCCTCCGCTGCATATATTCCCGGGCAAGTCGTTCACGGGTTGGGCTGGTCTGGCTTTTTCACTCCACGCCTCGCTTGCGCGGGGCGACGGTCGCTGCGTTAAGCGGCAAAATTTCAACACGCACCCCGCTTACGCAGGATGACAACCCTAATTGCAATTATAGCACGCCTTAATTGCAATTTCAATCCTGTTTGTCGATATAGCAAACCTAACGCCTATTAGACTGCCGGCATTGTCGATAGGCGCCGCTTCGGATTTACAGGTTATGACAAGAATTTTATGAAGGCCGAACGCCGGTCAAGATCCATAACGCCGGGCTGCGGACTGTGCGCAGCCCAGCGCGGCGATTAGTTACAGGCTTTGCATCACCGAGTAGTTCGGCGCCTCTTTCGTAATATTGATATCATGCGGGTGGCTCTCTGCCAATCCCGCCGACGAGATTTTCATGAATTGCGCCGTTTCACGCAGCTCCTTCAAATCCCGCGCGCCGCAGTAACCCATGCCCGAACGAAGCCCGCCTACCAGCTGGAATACCGTATCCGCCAGTGCCCCTTTATACGGCACCCTGCCCTCCACGCCCTCCGGCACCAGCTTCACGGCCTCCTGCTGGAAATATCTGTCCCTGCTCCCCTCCGGCATCGCGGCCATCGAACCCATCCCTCGGTATACCTTGAACGATCGTCCCTGATATATCTCCATAGCGCCCGGCGCTTCCTCGGTTCCGGCGAAGAGGCTGCCCAGCATAACCGCGCTCGCGCCGGCCGCCAGCGCCTTGGTTATGTCGCCGGAATACTGTATCCCGCCGTCGCCAATGACGGTCTTGCCCAACTCGGCTGCGGCCTTCGCGCAGTCCATGATCGCCGTTATCTGCGGCACGCCGATCCCCGCGATCACCCGCGTCGTGCATATCGATCCCGGCCCGATGCCCACCTTCACCACGTCCGCTCCCGCGTCTATCAGCGCGCGGGTAGCGTCCGCCGTCGCCACGTTCCCCGCTATCAACACCACGTCCGGGAAACGTTCGCGCAGCGCCCGCACAATATTCAGCACGCCCCTGGCGTGACCGTGCGCGGTATCCACCGCGAGCGCGTCCGCCTTCGCCGCGAGCAGAGCGGAGGCGCGTTCCAGCGTATCCGGCGCGATGCCTATAGCGGCGCCGCACAGCAAGCGCCCGTTCGCGTCCTTGGCGCTGTGCGGGTACTTTGTCGCCTTCTCTATATCCTTTATAGTAATTAAACCGCGCAGGTTGAAGTGTTCGTCGACGATGGGCAGTTTCTCTATGCGGTGTTTGGCAAGGATCGCCTTCGCCTGTTCCAGCGTGGTGCCCTCGTGAGCCGTGACTAGGTTTTCTCGGGTCATTACCTCGCTGATGCGGCGAGTCGGATCGGTCTCGAACCTCAGGTCGCGGTTGGTCAGAATTCCCACCAGCCGACCTTCCTCCGTGATCGGCACACCAGATATGCGGTAACGCTCCATAAGTTTCAGCGCGTCTAAGACCAGGTTGTCGGGCGCGAG
>JAITDK010000278.1 GCA_031282605.1 Oscillospiraceae bacterium | reverse complement strand
TTCGACCGCCTGTATCTGCTGAGCCAGTTCCTTTGTGCGGGCGTTCAGGGTATCGCGGTCTTCGCGAAGCTGCTTGAGGTCGTCGGCGAGGCGGATGATGGCGTTGTCGCTTTCCATGGGAAACCTCCTTCTCGTTATTGAAATGGGTTCGCGCCCTTGCGGTAGTCGTCGATTAGGGCTTTGGCGAGATCGGTCTTATCACGCAGGGCTTGCAAGACTCTTTCATCGACGGTTCCGCGCACGGCGAGGTAGATGTACTGACAGCTCTCGCGCTGTCCGACGCGGTGGATTCGCGCCCGCGCCTGCTGGAAGTTGGACATGGAATAATCGAGACTAAAGAAAACCATAAGGCTCGCGGCGGTGAGCGTGATCCCCATCCCGGCGGTGGCGATCTGGCCGACGAATACCATACAATTGGGATCATTCTGGAAACGGGATACCTGCCCGCTTCGGTCGGCGACGCCGCCCTTGATCAGGGAGTAGGCGGCACTATGTTTATCCAGTAGTTTGCATATAGCATTGATCTCAGGGACGAATCGTGCAACGACGACCAGTTTCCGGCCTTCTTCCAACGTGGAATCCAGTATATCTTCCAGCGCGTCGAGCTTTGTGGAACTAACCTGCTGGGGCATGCCGTCTGCGTCGTCGGTTAAAAATCCGCCCGTCAGTTGGGAAAGACGTAAAAGTCGGGTCAGCACGTTTGTGACGGTGACTTCGCCTTTGTCGAGTGACGCGATGCTTTCGCGAACAAGATCACGATAGACGCGTGCCGCTTTGGGTTCCAGATCGACATACCGGATAGTATCGGTCGTTTCGGGAAGATCGAGGCAATCGGCTTTCCGGGCGACGAATGCAACCGAATGCATCCGTTCCTGCAATTCCGGTTCCATGTGTTTCTTAAGGACGGGCGTGTACAGGCCATAGCCCATCATGTCGAAATAACGGTTCCGGAACGCGTAGAAATTGCCGCCGAAGATCGCCGGGTTGAGGAACTTATACTGAGAGAACAGGCCGAGCGCTTTGTTCGTGATCGGCGTGCCCGTCAGAAGCAGCCGATACGCCGCTTTCCCGCCGATCCGGTGCATCGCCTTGGACGCGCGAGTGTTGTGCGTTTTTATCTTGTGTCCTTCATCCGCGATGATGAGATCCGGCTTCCACGCAATGATCTCCCGTTCCAGCCGCCATGCGGATTCGTAGTTCACGACTGCCGCTTGCAGCGTGGAACCGGTCATAGCTCGAAGCGTTTCCGTTTTCTTTGCCGCCGTTCCAGACAGCACGTTCAGCACGAACGGGAAACCAGCGAACTTGTCAAACTCCTCCTGCCATACGCCGAGTATGGACAGCGGCGCGACGATCAAGGTGCGGTGGATTCGGCCTGCCTGGTACAGCGCGCCCGTGATGGCAATGGCGGTCAGGCTTTTCCCCGTGCCCATATCCGCGAGCAATGCCATGCCGGAGGAGCGCATGTCGCCGCTGACGCCGAATAGATTGAGCGCCATATCGAACGCGGCGCGCTGGTGCGCGTAGGGCGATGCGCGGATGGGCATTGCGAGTGTCTTGGGTCGTCGCTTGTTAGTCATTGGGGCCTCCTTCGTATTCGTGATCGGTGTCGTGCAGCTGATGGAGCTATGATATACAGCAATTCAGAGATTAACTATGAACGGCGTTCATATGAAAAAGTTAGGAAAATGGCGGGTTTTTCATGCTTTCAAGACAAGCGGAAGCCCAAAACTCCAAGCGTTGTCTAGAGGGCCGTATGAACGGCGTTCATACGAAATCGAAAAAAAGTTGATTTCGGGACAAGCAGAGCCGCGCGGACTGACCGCGCGGCTCTGGAAAACCGTATGATTTACTTGGTTCGCTGTTTCCTGCTGCCGAGTGGTTCCAATCCTTCGGCGACAAGAAAGGCGCTGCAATCCTCAATCGGATATCCTTGCAGGTTCGTGAACAGGAACGCATAGGCGCGGTGCCTGAGTGTTGCGCCGAAGGCGAACCCTGCTGCCGTCAGCAATCGATCCGCCATATCCTTGTTGACGCCCAACCCAACGCAGATCGCGACGACTGTGCGAAGCGACCATTCTTTCGCCTTTTGGCCGACGATGTAGCTGTAAAGCGATTGGTCAAGAAGTGTTTTGTCGTGAAAAACAACGCCGTCCCACTTTTGCCGCTTCATTTCGATAGAGACGAGAGCCTCAAATGTGGGAAGCATATCCTTGCTCTGTTCAAGTTGCGCGCTGAAAGAGTTTCGCATCTTAGCAAGGGCGCATTGGTTTTCCAGCAGGCCGCCGTTGGAGCATGTGCTGTCGCTCGCTCTCAGACGTCTCTGAGCTCCTTGGTGATTTTGCTTCTTTGGCATGTCTTTTCCTCTTCCCGAGGCCGGACATGCGGCATACGTGTGAAACGCAAAAAGGCCTGACACGGCGCATATGCCGCACGTCAGACCTCTATTTCGCATAAGGTAGCGAACTACGTGAAGGTATGCCATTATCAATAGCCAGTTTGTTGCCTTTTCTAGCTCGGTCGCATCATTTCCTTATACAATCCACAGATTTGGAAGTTAAGCTGCAAATATATTGTGAACTTTTGCCACAAGAAGTGGACACTGAGGCAGACTATAATTCCGTCGATGCGTTCGGCATTTTTTCTGACCGACTCCGCATATTTGGCCGCCTCACCGTATGTCATCGTCTGACCCATGCTGGTCTCATCAGTCGAGAGTGCGATGATCCCTGCCAGACTATCGCATGGTAGTCAGGCTTGCTAGTCTTGGCGTCCCACACGACGGTGGTTTCACGCTGGTTTAATATAGTTAGCGCGGCGCCGTCGCAGATTAGTATGCCTTCCAGAAGTTCGTCTATGATCTTCGTGACGTTCTGATATACCTCCCGCATGTCGTGCTAGACGTAGCTAGGCGCGGCCCTGCGGCACGATGGACTATTGCGCATTGCGCGTCCACTAAGAACGCCTTGCTCGACGCAGTGGATTAGTCGATGTCAGTACATACTTCATCGGCACACCAACTCCAGAGTGGCGCAGGCGATGCCTTGCGCGGTCAGCCAGTAATGCAAAAACACATCAACGCTGCTTCCAGCGTACTGCTTATCGGTGGGTACGTGGTGGTGCCAATCGGTGCGATTCTAGGCGAACGGCAGTCCCTTGTCTTTTACCGTATGGGCGATAAGGCAGCGTGGTTTCCCGGCAGGATGGTCGTTGTTGAAATATGCAAGCAACGTTGCCGTATCGTTGCCGTCCGCCTCCGCCATGCCCCGCCGAATGCTCGCCACTTCGCCGTGCAGTTCTCCAGCGCCATCACTGTTCCGTAGTCCCGCCGATTGCAGATCATTCCGGTTAGTGGTGGAATACAGGTTTTCTGGCCTGTAAAGCGCTCCAGCCATCGCGGCTTCCCAGGCGCTGCTTTCAGCCTGCTCGCCGTTGCCCATTATGACGTATATGTTTTCGTTCCGGCGAGTCCGCTTCGCCGCCAACGCCGTACCAACCTCCACGGGCAGACCACGACCTAATGCCTCGGTTCACATCTCAATACCCGGTGCCTTGTTGTTTGGATGCCAGATGCGCTACGTACCTGGCTACGAAAACGTCCTCAGTTCCTCTTTTGGGAAGAACCTCAGGTCGGCGATAATAGCGTAATACTCTTCTACCGCCTGACCTTTGGACAGGATAAGCTGATCTCGATCCATCCAGTTTGGTTCGTCTGGTTTACTCGCATCACAGCGTAGTACAGCAAGCGAGTATATCTAGGCAGGACATAGCGTCGCCCATATGCTCCGCCTTCGCTCGGCAGATCATCGTTATGGGTCGGCGCGACGAAGATTTGCTAGGCGGGAGAACCTTTCCGGGCTAGCCACAGCGCGAAAGATTATACTTCACTTTCAATTATTATTTGATAATCATAGCCTTGTTTTAGCTCTGCCTAAAGGCACGGGACGCATCGTTCGCGCTATGCGACATAACGACGAACACCCTGCGCAGTCTGAAATCGGCTTGCTTACAATCAGTGCCGACGTCTTCACGCCGCCGATGCGGCGGACGCTTTCGTCTAACCATGCACATACTTCCCGATGCCACGAACCGTCATTTTGCCCGCAACTCAATAACCCGCTCCGCCGCACGGTAAGCACCGGGCGTGACACCTGTTACGTCCTTGAATACCTTGCCGAAGTGGCTCTGGGTAGGGAAACATAGATACGAGGCTATGCTTGGGATAGGTTCGATGGAATATTTCAGCATGTTCTTCGCGGCCTCTACGCGTTGCCTGCGCAGGTAGCCCATCAGGCTCTCACCCGTCGCCTTCATGAACAGGCGGGATAGGTGCGCCTTATGAAGGTTCACCGCCCGTGCCATGTCGTCCGGGGTGATTGGCCTGTTTAGGTTGCGACCGATGTACCTCATGCACATTTCAACGTGAGTGGGCGTGCCGCGCTTCTCGCGGACAAGCCTCACCTGCCTGGCGAAACTGTTGTGCACGTCGAAGAGTAACGCGAACATTTCTTGTGGCGTACGACACTTTTCCAGTCGTTTCAACAGCAGGTCACTGACGGCATAGGCGGTTGCGGGATCGACGCCACCGTCTATGGCGGCGCGCGTTGCAAGCGTAATCATTGCGCAGGCGTTGTATTCGTAGTGCTTCATGATATTGTTGGATAGAATCCCGGTCTGCGTCTCAAATATAGACATGTTTTCATACGTCGCCGCCGAGGAGGTAATATCGACGCCATCGCGGATGCTGGAAAGGAATATCCTTTCTCGCTCATAGTCGAGCCTGATAATGTCGTTTTCTGCGATGTCCATAAAGTAGCCCTGCGTTTCTACCTCGATAGTTGGCGCGTCGTCCGCCAGCTGACCAGGCGCCACGTCATCCAAGGTCTTGCCATTTCTGGCGGCGTATAAGATGCTCACGGCGGAAGTCAGCGTGCGCAGCGACCGTTTCTTGATGTAGAACCCGTCCGGCGATACGCCATGGGCGCGGGCATACTGCGCGATTTGGGCGTCACTGAGGCTTTCGGATGATACGGGGCCCAGTATGACCACTACGCCCAGACGATCGGCGGCAACGGCATACATCACTGCGCCTTCGCCCGTTTCTATGGCGGGTTTATTCTTCCCACCGATTGTGCTAAGCAGCTTCGTCCGCAGAGGCGGGAAGCCCACGGGATCTCCCTCCGCGCTGTACCCATACTGGAACAGCGTTACCTGACCGGTGGCGTCCAGGCAACGGATAGGGACGCCGGTGATCTGGCACAGATGCATACATAGATAATTTAGTTCCCGCATGGGCGATGCCTCCCGCAGTTTATACCGTCATCGTATCATAGGTACGATGACGGGTAAACGCTGTGAGAGGCGTCCATACTACGATTTCCGTTTAACTCAGCAATCAGCGCGTCCAGTTTTTCATCATTCAGTCCAGCGAATGTCTGGATGTCGCCCAGCGGCATATCCATCATCATCTGCTGAATCATCCGGTTCGCGTCCTGCCCCAGGCTGTCGGAAACGTCGTCTGGCGTTACTGTTTGAGGAATGCTCTCACGCAGTTTGGCGAAGACCTCACGGCCTTTCGGCGATTCCATAATATCGCCGACGGTAGATTGCCTATCGTAAACTACAGGTATCACAGCCGTCCCGCGCACGTTGACAATAGCCGATAGCCGAATATCACGACTGGACGCGCCGACCTCGACCACGAATTCACCGCTCTCCACATAAAAATTGTGTATAACGCGTTCGTAATAGGCGAAGGCGCGTTTGTCCAGCGTAAACTGGACTTCCTGGGTTTCGCCGGGTTCAAGCGCGACTTTGACGAAGCCTTTCAGCTCGCGCACCGGGCGCGCAACTGTTGAGGAGGCGTCGCGAATATAAAGCTGCACTATCTCTTTCCCCAAAACACTGCCACTGTTCGTAACGCGCAGTTTGGCTGTCAGTGTCTCCGTATCGTCCATCTCGGTTTTATCCAGCATTAAACCGGAATACTCAAACGTTGTGTAGCTCAGCCCATGCCCGAACGGAAACAGTACGGACATTTCCTTTTTGTCGTAATAACGAT
>JAITDK010000271.1 GCA_031282605.1 Oscillospiraceae bacterium | reverse complement strand
TAACCCAGCGCCAGATACATCTCGTTGCGGACTATCTCTTCATTATAAATGGACTCGTCCTGTGTGATCGCCTTGTGTATCAGCGGGTAAGCGTCCTCGCCGTTCCACAAGAATTGGGTATAAAACGCCTGATGGTTGATGCCCACGCATGTGTACGTGATCTCCTCAATGGGCTTGCCAATCCACCGGGCAAGCATCTCTGCGGTGCCCTGCACGCTATGACACAGCCCCGTCGTTTTCATCTGCGGATATACCCCCTGAACGGCGCGGCAGAGCATGGCCATCGGGTTTGTGTAGTTAAGGAAGATCGCGCCAGGGCAGTAACGGTCGATGTCTCGCGCGATGTCCAAGAATATCGGTATCGTTCGCAGGTAGCGGAACACGCCGGACGGGCCGCGCGTGTCGCCCACGTTGGTGTCAACGCCGTATTTCTTTGGGATCTCCACGTCATACTTCCATACGGGGGTCTTGTGTGCGAGGATGGTGCAGACCACGCCGTCGGCGTTCTCAAGGGCTTCGCGGCGGTCGAGCGTGGCGATCAGGCGCGCGGGATACTGTCCCTCGTCGATGATGCGCTGGCACGCGCGGCGGATGTGTCCCAGCGGCACGGGATCGATGTCCATCAGCGCGATCGTTGCGTCGCGCATCGCGGGGTACGTCAGCAGGTCGCGCACCAGGCTGCGCGTGAATCCAAAGCTGCCCGCGCCAATAAACGCTATCTTTAGCGGTTTGTGTGTCTCGGACATGGTAAATCGCTCGCTTTCCGCAATTTACGCGCCATGCTGTCAGACGCGTTTATGCGGAATGATTCGACGCGCGGGGCTTGGATTCCTGCCTGACCGCGCTGGCTCTCTATAGTTCTTTGCGGATAGCGGAAGGAAGCGAAGACATGAAAACAAGCTTTCGGCTTGACTGATCTTTGATCAAGAGGCCGCATAACATCAAGCTTTTTGCCCGAATCGCCCCGGACATGCTTATAAAGAAAACTACATGAGCGAGAGTATACATTATTGCGAAACTTGCAGGCGTCTTTGAATCGCATCTGGTATAAAAAATGTGCAAACCAATAAAATCTCTTGCATATTATTAACGAATGGGGTATACTATCAATTGAGACAGGTTGTTCGACGGCGCAAGCCCGAAACAGATGAAATATCGATCGGAGGATGTTGAATTGCCAAGAGGACGTAAGAAGGTAGAACCCGAACCCATAAAAGTCATCGATGAACCCATTGTCGAAGTAGTCGACGATCCGGAAATCATTGATGTTGAGTCCGAGGGCGGCGGATCCAAGCTACGTAAACCATACCCGACGCACGAAGAGCGCATCCGCATGGCCGACGAGCAGATCCAGCACTGGGAATCCCTGAACGCCCGCCGCCGCAAGTTGGTCGCCGCCACCGAAAAGACGTTGGAGGATCGCAAGAGCGCGCTGGCTAAAGGCGAAGCGGAAATCCAGCGTTTGATCGATTGGAAACAACGCCTGGCCGAAATCAAAGACGGCATGCCCTCCACCACGCGCACCCACACGCGCCAGAAGTATAACGAACTTATGAATGCGCTGAAGGTGAGCGGCCGGAGCATGGATGACCTCTTGTATCAGCTGAAGGGTGAGTCGCAAGGAGCGCGGTCGTAATTCCGCCCATTCATCGCCGACGGGGCTGCGAGGCTGCAGCCTCTTTTTTTGCCGATTGAAACGCCCGCCGCGCCGTCGTATGAAAGTCGTATGAAAAAGGGACTAGACAACGCGCCCGCCCATATACTGTTGGTTGTCAAACGCGACGGTGCAGGAGTGATGCCCGCGAACCGAAATCATGTTCCAATAGGCTGTACGCAAAAATAAATTGTGAAAAATACTTGACCAATCTTCCTATTGTATGTATAATATCGATATCGGGATGTATGTGAACAGCATGCATTTGTGTTGTTTGTATTAAAATGAAGGAGGAGACTGTATGCGTAAATCCATCGTCGCCCTTACCATCGCGGTTGTGATGCTGATTGCAATCGGGATGAGCTTTGCCGTATCGGCGGAGGGCGAGAAAGTCAAACTAAAGCTGTACCTCATGCCGCAGGACGATGCCCAGGAAGCGGATTGGACGCTATATGATCACGAGAAAAATTCGGTTGAAGCGAAATACCCGGATATCGAATTCGAGTGGACGCGCCTTGCTCCAGGCACCGACTACCGGCAGCAATACGATACATTGCTGATGGCCGGCGACGGACCCACCCTCGCCCGGCAGTTTCCGTATGTAGACATCCAAACGCGCCTTGCTAATGGAACCATCGCCGAAATCACGGAATACGTCGTCAACTGGGATCTTAAGAACCAGGGATTGGTCAACACAACGTTCGACCAAGCCATTTCAACCCCTGACGGAAAATGGTACGCCGTTCCCTTCGCCCCATATGTAACGGGTATCGCCTATAACAAGGCGGTCATCCGCGAGGCGGGCGGAGAACCGGATCACCTGCCGACTACGTGGTCGGAATTCGCGGACTTGGCTTCGCAGTACACCGATAAGGACGAACCGCGCTTCGGCTATCTGCTGCTCGGTTCGGACTACAACGCGTGGACGTTCACCCCGTGGGTCTGGTCGGCCGGCGGCGAGATGGTTCGCCAGAACGCAGACGGCTCTTGGGCGATCGCGTTCAACGAGGAGCCGGGCGTCAACGCCGCGATGTATATGAACGAACTGATCTGGGCGCGCAACGCCACCCAGAAGGATATCCTGGAAAGCTACGACGATTACCAGAACCACTTCAAGGCCGGTCAGGCTGCGTTCGGCTGGGGTTCGCCCCCCGACTTCACAGTGGAACAACTCGAGAAATTCGATCAAGTGCAGGACGATATCGGCGTGTTCCCGCTGCCAGGCAAGGATGAAGGCGGCACCCCAGTCGCTTTCGCCGGCGGCGAGGTGTGGACAATGTCCCCGCTGGCATCCAAAGAACAGCGTGACGCGGCCTGGGACGTGCTGACGTACCTGAGCTACGATGAAGAATTCCTCATCGAGCATTGGAAGCTGGAAGACAGCCTCGGACAGCTCAACGCGAAGCCGTCCGTGCGCACCGATCTCGTTGAAACGAAATACGCCTTGGCTTCCAAGTGGCCGGCGCACTGGGCGAAGGAACTGGCCGACGCGATGGCCGTCGCCAAGCCTGAACCCTACTGCCCGAACTGGAACGATCTGAAAAACGAGATCGTCATCCCGCTGCAGACCATCTACCTGAAGGAAGGCATCACATTCGACGAGGCGAAGGCGCTGCTGGACGATTGCGCGGAGCGCCTATACGAGATGTATCCTGAGACCTTTAAGAAGCCGGTGTGATTCTCTGATTCCGTCCAAGGCTCGGTCGGTCGAACGATCGAGCCTTTTTTACCATCGGCGATCCGCTTCGCAAGCCCTTTGTAAGCCGCCATCCTTATTACGCAAGGCACGGGGCGCCGCACGCCATCCTATCCGGAAAGAGAGGATCATCCCATGACGCGTTCAAATGTGGCGCCCCCCGCGCGCCGCAAGTATGCCGCCGTTAAATTCAGCCTGATCGGCTGGGTGTTCCTTTTGCCCGCGCTGATCAGTTTCACGCTGTTCAAATATTACCCCATCCTGCTGGGCGTCATCGTGTCGTTTTTCAAAGTGGATATCGTCCATATGCCCGGCACATTCATCGGACTGGCCAACTACCTGCGCGCGTTCCGCGATCATTTCTTCGCCACTGCCGTATGGAACAACATGGAGTTCCTGCTGATCGGACTGGTCATGACATTCTGGGCGCCCATCCTGCTGGCGACATTAGTGAATGAAGTACGCCGCGGCAAAACCTTCTTCCGCACGATGTACTACATCCCCGCTATCGCACCAGGCATTGCGATGATGGTGTTGTGGAAATTCATCTGGCAGCCCGATTTCGGCCTGGCGAATTTCATCATGCGCACATTGGGTCTTAAGGATCAGCTGTGGCTCAACGACGTCCGCCTCGTCAAATGGTGCATGAGCGTGCCCGGGCTGATCATGGGCGGCGGCATGAATATGCTGATCTATCTCGCCGCGCTGCAAGACATTCCGGAGGAACAGCACGAATCCGCGCTTATCGACGGCGCGGGGTTCATCAAACGTATCCTGCGCATCTCGCTGCCCCAAATCCTGCCAATCATCACAACCATGCTGATACTGGCCGTCATATCATCGTTCAATGCGTTCGACAACGTCATGATCATGACGAACGGCGGCCCCTCCGGTTCGACGGAAACCATCATCCTCTACTCGTTCAAACAGGCGTATTTCGGCAACAACGATTACGGCTACGCCCTCGCGCTGTCCACCATCACGTTCTTAATCATATTCACCCTGACGCTCATTCAAATGTCGCTGGATCGAGACTGGTCCGTCGAGCGCATGAAACGCGATGAAAAACGCCGGAATCAAGC